>CAZADU010000435.1:0-5864 GCA_964483945.1 uncultured bacterium | reverse complement strand
CCTCGTGATGCCGCTGTGGATCCTGTGCGAGATCGCCATCGTGGCATGCGACCTCGCCGAGGTGCTGGGCGCCGCGATCGGCCTGCAATTGCTGTTTGGCGTCCCGCTGCTCATTGGCGTGCTCGTCACCGCGTTCGACGTCCTGCTGCTGCTGGCGCTCTCCAACTTCGGCATCCGCCGGCTCGAGGCGTTCATCATCTCGCTCGTCGCGGTGATCGGGGTGTGCTTCGCGATGCAGATGGTGATGTCCCGGCCCGACCTCGCGGCGATCGTGTACTCGGTCATCCCGCGCGGTGCCGACGGTGCGGCGGGATTCTTCGGCCGCTCGCCAGACGGCGCACTCACCGTTCTGGGTCTGCACGGCGAGTCGCTGTTCATCGCCATGGGCATCCTCGGCGCGACCGTCATGCCGCACAACCTCTACCTGCACAGTTCGCTCGTGCAGAGCCGTGAGGTGACCCCCACCGACGCCGGCAAGCGCGAAGCCTGCAAGATGAACCTCGTGGACTCGGCCGTGGCGCTCAATGCGGCGCTGTTCGTGAACGGGGCCATCCTCGTGCTGGCCGCCTCGGCGTTCCACCGCTACGGGTTCGACAACGTCGGCAGCCTGCACGACGCGCACCAGCTGCTGTCGCCGCTGCTCGGCAACAGCCTGGCCCCGATCCTGTTCGCCGTCGCCCTGTTGTGCGCCGGCCAGGCCAGCACCATCACGGGCACGCTCGCCGGGCAGATCGTGATGGAGGGGTTCCTGCGCATTCGCGTGCGCCCGTGGTTGCGCCGGCTCATCAGTCGCGGCCTCGCCATCATCCCCGCGGTGGCCGTGATCGTGGTGATGGGCGAGCGGGGAGTGGACGTGCTGTTGGTGCTGTCGCAGGTGGTGCTGAGCCTGCAGCTGTCGTTCGCGGTGGTGCCGCTGGTGACGTTCACGAGCGACCGCCGCCGCATGGGCTCGTTCGCGAACCCGTGGTGGGTGAACGTGCTGGCCTTCGTCGTGACCACGATCATCATGGGGCTGAACGGCAAGCTGGCGTTCGACACCATCAGCGGTTGGGTCTCGACGTCTGCCGGGGCCTGGTGGGTGTGGGGGCTGATCATCCCCGCCTCGGCCGCACTGGGTGTGATGCTTCTCTACATGGTGGTCGTCGCGTTCCTGCCGCGCGCCGCCGTGGTGAAGTCAGCCGTCCCGCCCGTGCCCGAGGCGGAAGCCGCTCCGGTGCGAGCGCCCATGGTGGTCGATGCCGAGCCGCTGCGCTGGCACTCGGGCAGCTATCGCCGTATCGCCGTGGCCGTGGAGTTGGCCGAAGCCGACGAGAACATCCTCGACTTCCTCCGCCGCGCGAAACTCGCACCCGAGTCGGAACTCATCTTCGTGCACGTCGCCGAGAGCGCGGCGAGCCGCTGGCTGGGTGAGCAGAGCCTCGACAGCGAGAGCCGCGAGGACACGGCCGCGCTCGAGCGGCTGTCGAAGGAATTCGTGGACAGTGGTGTGCGCTCGAGCGTGCGGCTCGGGCACGGCGACCCCGTGCGCGAGATCGCGCGCATCACTCGCGAGGAACGCGCGGACCTGCTGGTGACCGGTTCGCACGGCCACAAGGGACTCTCGGATGTCGTCTTCGGTGCCACCGTGTCGGGCGTGCGGCACCTGGTGACGTGCCCCATCCTGACCGTGCCGCCGCTGCGGCGGCACTGATCGCCACTTGAAGCGCCTCCTGCCGCTCCTCTGCGTGCTGGCGGTGAGCGCGCTGTGGCTGGCGCTCTCTCCGCCCGCGGCCAACGACCTGATCGGCGGCGACGAGGGCTACTACGGCACGATGGCGCGAAACGTCCTCGCCTCGCCGGAACAGGCCGTGAGCACGTCGCTGTCGCCGCTGGGGCTGCCCGGTGACAAGCCACCTTTGTATCCGCTGCTGATCGCGCCGTTCGTGAGCTTACTGGGCGCGGTGCCCGCGGCGGTGCGCGCGCCCTCGGCCCTGTGCGCGTTGGCGGTCGCGTGGGCGATCGGCGCTCTCACGGCGCGTGCGGCGGGGGCCGCCGGCGCGCTGGCGGCGTCGCTGCTGCTGGTGACGTTGCCGTGGTTCGCCGACTCGTCGCGAGCTGCGGCGGCCGAACTGCCGCTCACCGCATTCGCCTCGCTCGCACTGGTCGGTCTCGCGCACGACTCGCGCGGCCGCGCTCGAGCGGCACTCGCTGGAGCACTGCTGGGGCTGGCGTTCCTGTGCAAGCTATGGCTGGTCGCACCCGCTGCGCTCGCCGCCGCCGCCATGACCGCCGGCCGCGACCGCCGAGCGCTCGCCTCGTTCGCGGTGCTGGCCGGCACGGCGATCGGCGTGGCCGCGTTGCACCTGGTGGCTGTCGCGCTGGTCGCACCGCAATGGTTCGACCACTGGCTCTACATCTACATGGGACGCTCGCTCACCGAGAGGTTCGCCGGCGAGGGTTACGCCGATTACTGGCGGCAGCCCGCGGGGCTCTACTGGGCCACGGTGACGCGCGCGTTCGCGCTCGTGCTGCCGCTCGTGGCCGCGGGTGTGGCGGTCGCGTGGCGCCGGCGAGGCGAGCCCGTGCCGCGTGCGCTGCTCGTGTGGGCCGCGGGCGTGCTGCTGCTGTCGCTGTTCCGAGTGAAGTCGGGCGGCTACGCTTACGTCGCGGTCCCCGCCTGGGCGGGGCTCGCGGCCCTGGGGGCGGTCGCCTGGGCACGCGGTGAGCACACGCCGTGGCCCGTGCTTGCGACGGGCGCGCTCGTCACGTCGCCACTCGTCGCGCGCTGGCACGCGGATGGCCCGCCTTTGGCACTATGGGCCGCGGTGTGGGTCGCGGCCTTCGCGCTCGCGACCGTGACGCGCGCGCGGCCTGCGACCGCTCGCGTGCTGGTCACCGCGTGGATGGTGGCGGCCGTGGCCGTGGGGGCGGCGCGCAGCACCCAGCGGCTCGCGACACCGTTTCACACGCCGGGCTACGAACGCATCGCACAGGCCGTCGCGCCGCTCGTGGCGACACTGCCGCCCGAGGCGGTTGCGGTGATCGCGCCCGAAGCCCCCGTGTTCGCGTTCCACCTGTTCCGCACCGCGGGCTACTGGGGCACGCCCATCACGCCGTGGACACCCGAGCGATTCGCAGCCCTGCGCGCCGACACGGTGACGTGCGTCTATGTCGTGGACCCCAGTCAGCGTTTCTATGGCGGCTGGCCCGATTCGGCCACGGTGACGTGGCTCGAGCACGAGCGGCGCGAACTGCCGGCCGCCGCCTGGGGGGGGGCCAGCGCGAGCGGCGACCTGCGCGTGTTCGTGCGCGCCCGGTAGCCTTTGCGCACGCACTGGCGCTACACTCACAGGGTTCCCGGCGCGACCCGCGCGCGTCCCCTTGCTCCCGCCCCGAGGCCACCCGCTCTTGAGTGACGCCATCTACTGCGGCCGGCTGAAGGCCAGCGTGTCCGACGTCGTGGACGCCGGGGATCTGCTGCCCCACTACGAACTCGCGGCCATCGCCGTGCTCGAGGGGCAGGAACGTCCCGGGGAGGAACCCGCCGTGCGCCGGCGACTGCGCTCCGAAGGCATCCCTCCGCGCGAGCATCGAGGCGCGCTGCTCGTGGACCCGGGCGAGATGGAGCGCTTCTCGAGCGCCGGACTTCTGACCGGTAGCGACGAGGTGTACTTCTCGACCGAATGGAACGACGAGTTCGAGCCCTACCCGTCGCGAGTCTCGGCCGAGCTTGCCGACTTCCGCGAGGCACTGCCGCTCGGGCTCGAGGATTGGATGCTCGAGTCGAGCTGCGTGCTGGTAGTGGGCGACGGCGCCGGGCTCAACTACGCGACCACATCGAGCGAGCTGCACGAGCGACTTCAGGCGCGCTTCCCGCCCGCCCGCCGGTGAGTGGCGAGGAATCGGTCGCGCGGCTGGTCCCGCTCGACCTGAATGGCCCCGCGGGCACGCTCGAGACACTGCTGCAGGAGCGCGAGGGCGTGCACCCGCCGGTGGTCGCCCTCGTCTGCCATCCGCACCCGCTCTACGGCGGAACGCTGCACAACAAGGTGGCGCACCGCGTGGCTTCCACGCTGTTCGCGCGCGGTGCAGCGGTACTGCGCTTCAACTTCAGGGGCGTCGGTCGCAGCGAGGGCTCGCACGACCGCGGGCGCGGCGAGATGCAGGACGCTCTAGCACTGCTGGACTGGATGCGCCGGCGCCACCCGGCCGCCGAGGCGTGGGCCGCCGGGTTCTCGTTCGGCTCGTGGGTGGCCTCGCGCGTGGCCGCGTCCGAGCCCGCGGTGAAGCGTCTGCTGCTGGTGGCCCCGCCCGTGCACACGCAGACGTTCGAGGAGATGCGCACGTGTGCGGTGCCCAAGCTGGTGATCCAGGGCACCGCCGACGATGTGTGCAAGCCGGAGAACCTGGAGCGTGTCTTCCCGTCGTGGGCCGACCCCAAGCGGCTCGAGCGCGTCGAGGGCGCGAGTCACTTCTTCGACCGCCGGCTGGCCGAACTGGGTGAGGCGATCGAGCGAGGCTTGAACGCGCGCTGACTGCGGGCGCGAACGGCGGCTATCGCACCAGTGCGACACGGCGAGCGGGGAGCGAGCGGCCGTTCACGCTGACGCGCGAGAAGTAGAGCCCGCCCGCGACCGCACGCGGCGGGGTGCTGCTCAGTTCGTGCGTGCCCGCGTTGAGGGCGCCGCGCCACAACGTGGTCATGCGCCGGCCCGCCACGTCGTAGAGTGACCACTCCACGAGCGCTCCACGTGCGAGTCGCAAAGACTGTCGCAGCGTCACGGCCGCGGGGTTGGGCCACAGCGGCCCGAGTTCCGCCACCGGCCCGCCCGGTGCGACACCCAGCGTGGGTTCGTCGGCGAAGCGGAAGCGGATGTCGTCCACCCACCAGCCGCCCGCACCTACGAACAAGTCGGTGCTCATGCGGAACCGCACGCGTACCGGACCCGGCGCGAACGGCGACAGGTCGACGCGCTCCACGCGCCAAGCCTGCTGGCGACCGCTCCAGCACGGCGCCCCCTGCGGCAGGCCCTGGTCCCCCGAGGCCATGAGGTGCGTGTAGCCGTCCACCGGGTCCACCGGTACGAACGCAGCGCCGTTGGCCGACACCTCGATGCGCGCGCCGTCATAGGCGTCGCCCGTTCCCGGCTGCTCCTCGAAGTCATAACGATGCGTGAACGTGAGCGAGCAGCCGGGTGCGATGCCGTAGACGAGTCCGCTCGTGAGCGCCGCATCCTGGTAGGGCCCGTACGGGATCGAATCCAGCCCGCAGTGCCACGCGCCCGAACCCGCGGGCGAGCCCGCGTCGGCAACGTCGTGCCATTCGTCGCGGCGGTTGAAGCGCACGTTCGCATGCGTCCACGGCCCCGGGTTCCACACACCGTCTACCTGATCGTGGCCCACGCGCAGCGTGTCGAACGCTGGGTTGGAGTAACCCAGGTTCTGCGCGGCCGACGCGTCGCGCGCCACGAACCGATACGCCACCCACGCGCCGCGCGGCAGTCCGGCACCCAATGAGACGGTGAACGAGTCCTGCCCTGCGGCCGTCGCGGGCATCACGGAAACGGGCGCGCCGTTCACGGAGGCCTCGCACCACACCGATCCCACTCCCAGCCTGTCGGTCGCGCGTGCCAACAGCACTTGGGGCAGCCGCTCGTTCGACTGCGAGTACTGCGCCCAGTGCGTCACCACCGGCGGTTCGGTGTCGGGCCCCGTGCGGTAGGAGAACGGCAGGCTGCTCGCGAGGTCGGGACAGTCGGTGTGGAGCCCGACCGAGTCGCTCTCGGCGCGGAACCAGTACTCGAGCGTCGTGCCGAGCGGCTGGCCGGGCAGCACGGCGGCGAACGAGTCCGGCGCCGACGGCGCCATGGCCAGTGGCGTCCACG
>CAZADU010000434.1:0-9036 GCA_964483945.1 uncultured bacterium | reverse complement strand
CACGCCGGTGCATTGCATCCCCAACGCCGGCCTGCCCATCAACGATGGCGGCCGCACGCTGTACCCGATGCGCCCCGAGCCGTTCGCCGAGACGCTGCGCGAGTTCGTGCTCGACATGGGAGTGAACATCGTCGGCGGCTGCTGCGGCACCACGCCTGAGCACATCCAGAGCCTGGTTGCGGCAATCGGCCGCGGCACGAAGCCGCGCCCGCGTCCGGGCCGCGGCCGCTGGCACGTATCGAGCGGCATGACCGCGGTGGCACTCGAGCAGGAGCCGCGGCCTCTGCTGATCGGCGAGCGACTCAACACGCAGGGCTCGCGCCGGATCAAGCGCATCGCCATCGAGGGCACGCTCGAGGACATGCTGCCGGTGGCCCGCGACCAGGTGGAAGGCGGCGCGCACGTACTGGACGTGTGCCTGGCGCTCACCGAGCGCACCGACGAGGCCGCACAGATGCGGGCGCTGGTGAAGAAGCTGTCACTGAGTGTCGAAGCGCCGTTGTGCATCGACTCGACCGAGGCCAACGTCATCGAGGCCGCACTCGAGGCGTGCCCCGGCTCGGCCATCGTCAACTCCATCAACCTCGAGAACGGCCGCGAGCGCATCGATTCCGTGATGCCGCTGGTCATGAAGCACGGCGCGGCGGTGATCGCGCTGACCATCGACGAGACGGGCATGGCCAAGACGGCCGCGCGCAAGCTCGAGGTGGCGAGCCGCATTCACGGCATCGTGACTTCGGAATACGGCCTGCCGGCCGGGCGCCTGATCTTCGACGACCTCACGTTCACGCTGGCCACAGGCGACGAGGAGTTCGCGCACTCGGGTGTGGAGACGATTGAAGGCATCCGCTTGATCAAGCGCGAGCTGCCTGGCGTGCTCACATCGCTGGGCGTGTCGAACGTCTCATTCGGGCTGGGGAAGGAAGCGCGCGCGGTCTTGAACAGCGTGTTCCTCTATCACTGCGTCCAGGCCGGGCTCGACATGGCCATCGTGAACCCGGCGGATATCATCCCGGTCGCCGACCTGTCCGAGGTGGACCGCAGGCTCGCCGAGGACCTGGTGTTCGCACGCGATCCACAGGCGCTGGCGCACTACATCACGCACTTCGAGGGCCGCGCGCCTGACGCGCGCTCGCGCGAGGACGAGGCCGCCGAGTCCACGATGAGCGTGGAGCAGCGCATCCATCACCAGATCCTGCACCGCAAGCCGGCCGGTATCGAGTCGCTGGTGGACGAGGCCGTGAAGCGGCAGGACCCCGTGACCGTCTTGAACACCGTGCTGCTGCCTGCCATGAAGGAAGTCGGCGACAAGTTCGGCTCCGGCGAGTTGATCCTGCCGTTCGTGCTGCAAAGTGCCGAGGTCATGAAGAAGTCCGTGGCCCAGCTCGAGCGCTACCTCGAGAAGAACGCCGACGTGTCGAAAGGCCGCATCGTGCTGGCCACCGTATTCGGCGACGTGCACGACATCGGCAAGAACCTGGTCAAGACGATTCTCTCCAACAACGGCTACACCGTGTTCGACCTCGGAAAACAAGTGCCGGTGCAGGCCATCGTGGACAAGGCGCGTGAGGTCAACGCCACCGCCATCGGCCTGTCCGCACTGCTGGTCTCGACCAGCCGGCAGATGCCGGTGTGTGTGGGCGAGCTGCACCGGCAGGGACTCGGCGTGCCCGTGTTGATCGGGGGCGCCGCCATCAACCGCAACTTCGGCCGTCGCGCGGCCTTGGTGGACAGCGAGGTGTTCTACGCGCCGGGTGTTTACTACTGCAAGGACGCGTTCGAGGGGCTCGACACTGTCAACGCGCTGACCGACCCGGCCGCGCGCGGCGAGTTGGTGGCGCGCATCGAGCGCGAGGCGTTCGAGTTCAAGAGCAAGAGCGCCGAGCTCGAGGCGCGCTCGGCCGCCTCGAGTGCTCAGCAACAGGACTTCAAGGTGAGCGTGACGCGCGACGTCAGCGTGCCCGCACCGCCGTTCTGGGGTGCCCGCGTCACCCCCACGTCGGCCGTGCCGTTCGATGGCATGTATGCCGGCATGGACTTGAAGACGCTCTACCGCCTGCACTGGGGTGCGCGCGGCAGCGGCGAGGCGGCCGACAAGCTCATCCGCGACGACTTCGAGCCGCGCCGGCTGCGCATGCAGCGCGAGGCGAAGGACAAGGGCTGGCTGCGGCCTACCGCCGTGTACGGCTACTTCCCGTGCCAGTCCGAAGGGCAGGACCTGGTGATCTTCGACCCGACCGCGTTCACGCCCGGCTCGCTCACACCGCGCGGCAAGATCGAAGAGGTCGCACGGTTCACGTTCCCGCGGCAGGCCGACCGCGAGGGGCTATGCCTGTCGGACTACTTCCAGCCCGCGTCGTCCTCCAAGTTCGACGTGGTCGCGTTCCAGCTGGTCACCGTGGGCGGAGGTGCCGACCAGCTGGGCCATGCACTCGATAAACGCGGCGAGTACGCGGAAGCACTGTTCGTGCACGGGCTCGCCATGGCGGCCACCGAGGGCCTCGCCGAGTGGCACCACCGTCACATCCGCGAGGAGCTCAAGCTCGACGACGAGCGCGGCAAACGCTACTCGTTCGGTTACAGCGCCTGCCCCGACCTGGCTGATCAGGCCAAGCTGTTCGCGCTCCTGAAGCCCGAGGACGCCATCGGCGTCACGCTCACGAGTGCTCACCAGTTGGTGCCCGAGTCGAGCACGAGTGCGATCGTCGTGCACCACCCGCAGGCCAGCTATTATCTGGTGAAGGAGTAGCGGGCCCAGGCACGATTTGACGGGACCGCGGTACCGCGGGCGCAGCCGGGCCCGTCGTACGGGATCATGGACGAGTTCGCCTCGAGATCATCCCTTGGCGAACTCGTCCAGGATGCGCACGACGTGCTTGGCGTGCTTCACGTACAGGTCCAGCCGTACGTTCTCGTTGGGAGCATGCGCGAGCGTGCCCGGGTGACCCACGCCGGCCATGGCCACGGGCAGGCCGAGTTCGTGCACGAATGGATGGTTCGGGCCAGAGCCACCGACGAGCGGCGTGCGTTGCATGGGCATGCCGTAGACCGGCTCGGCAGTACGGCACACCATCTGCACGAACGGGTCGTCGGGGTCGGTGCGCGCGGGTGGTTCGCCGCCGAGCAGGTCGATGATCACGTCCCTGAATCCGCCAGCGTCCAGATGCGCACGCAGCCCCCGTACCACGCGTTCAGGCGTCATGTCGGGCACGAGGCGGAAGTCCAGCTTGGCGCTGGCACGCGCGGGCAGCACCGTTTTCGAGCCAGGGCCCTGGTACCCAGACGTGAGCCCGCAGATCGTGCACGTGGGTTCGAACACCTCGGCGGTGCGCAACGCCACGCCGCCGGTGAGGCCGTTCAAGAACTCCTTCACTCCCCAGCGCTGGCGATACTCGTCGGCCACCTCGGGCAGTGCCTCGAGCAGCTCGAGGTCGCGTGCCGAGGGCGGCCGCACTGCGTCGTAGAAGCCGGGGATGCGCACGCGGCCGTTGGGGCCCTTGAGGTGTGCCAACGCCCACGTCAGCCGCCACGCGGCATTGGCGATGATCGAGCCACCCATGCCCGAGTGCACATCCGTGGCCGCGGTCTCGACCGACAGCTCCACGTAGCAGATGCCGCGCAGGCCGCAGTACTGGAGCGGCACTTCGCGGTGGTCCACTCCGCCGAACTCCCAGATGCACGCGTCGGCCGCGAGGCGGGCCTTCTCACGCACGATGAAGTCGTGCAGATGCGTGCTGCTGGTCTCCTCCTCGCCCTCGATCACGAACTTCACGCGGCACGGCAGTTCGCCGTTTGTGGCGAGCAGCGCGTCGAGCGCCAGCAGGCGCGACGTGATGTGCCCCTTGTCGTCGCTGATCCCGCGGCCGTAGACCGCATCGCCGCGGCGCGTCAGCGTGAACGGCTCGGACTCCCACAGCTCCAGCGGTTCGGCGGGCTGCACGTCATAGTGGTTGTAGAACAGCAGCGTGCGATCGGATCTCCCCGCGCGCTCGGCGAACACCACCGGCGCCCCACCGCTCGGCAGGATCTCGGCGTCGAACCCGCGCGCGCGCAGTAGTTCGGCCACCAGTGCGGCACACTCGGGCAGCCCGCGCTTCTGTGCCCCGACGCTCGGGATGGCGACCAGCCGGGCCAGCTCGTCCAGACTCGCGTTCAGATGCGACTCGATGTAGCCATCCAGCTGCGAGACATCAGTCATGTGACCCTCCTGGCCGGCCGCGCGGTCCGGTCGCAATCGCGGACGGTGTGGTTCACCGTCCCAGTTCCCATCGCAGCATGCGCACGTTGTCGCGGCCGTCGTGCTGCTCGGTCCAGATCACGTACGCGTACCGGTCGCGATTGGACGAGGCCACCTGCGGGCGGGACGCACCGAAGACGCCGGCCGGGGTGATGCGCTCGACGATGCGGCGGCCAGAGGATTCCACGCGCACCAGGCTCAACCGTCCGCCGTCGGCGGAATCCGCGTCGCAAGCGAGCACCGTGCCCAAGCGCCCGGCCGTGCCAAGCGAGACGTGCACCGTGGGCAGGTGCTCGCCAGTCAGGATGGGCAGCGGCGTCACCGTGGAGTCGTACGTCTCGGGGATGGCGTGACGGAACCACACCCCCACGCGTCCAGGAGCACCCGTGAACCATGCCATGCGCAGTGTGTGGTCGCGAGGCACGCTCAACGCGGGACCGCAGTTCTCGCAGTCGCTCTTTTTCCACTGGTCGGCGAAGATGCGCAACGGCGGGCCGTCCGGGCGGGACACGACCACGTCGCGGAGCTGGCCGGGGTAGTGGCGGCGGAACGCGAAGAACACAGTGCCCGTGACATCCATGGACGCGGCGACGCGGCAGCCGGGACAGGCGCGCGACCACTGGGCGGAGTTCCCGGTCCAGCTGTCACCGAAGTCGCGCGACATCACGTAGTGTACCGAGGCGTCCACGCCCTCGCTCGTGTCGCGCGGAGCGCCGTCGCCGCCGGGGCGGCTGTCGAGCCAGGCCACGGCGAGATGACCGTCCTCGGTGGCCGCCATGTCATGAAAGCTGTGCGTGGCGGATGTGGTCCCGTGATCGTCATTGAGCGTGACCGGGGTGCTCCAGGTGACACCGCCGTCCAGCGAGCGCGCGAGCCGCACGTCGCTGGCGAGAACTTCGCTCCCGGGAACGTCCACCGACGTGGCCCACGCCACCGCGACACGGCCCTTCGCGTCGCACGCCAGTCGCGGCGAGGCCTCACCGTGCGAGCGGAGCGGTTCGCCCGGCGGGGTGACCGCGACGGGCTCGGACCAAGTCGCACCCCGGTCGCGCGAGCGAGCGAACCAGACGCGCTGCGAACCACGATCGGTCGCCAGCCAGGTGACGAGCACGCTCCGATCGCTCGGGTCGATGCGCACGGCCGGGTCGGAGGCCTCGGTGCCGGCCGCCAGTGGCAGCGTGAGCGGCGTGATCTCAGGGCGGCCGCCGCCGCAGCCGGCGAGCGCGAGCGCGGCCAACAGCGCGGACAGCAGCGCCGGGCCGGTGGTGCAGCGAGCGCGCCGTCCCGCGCCGCGCGGAGGCCTCGGGACGTGGGGGCTCGAAAGCACGTGCCTGTGGGTCAAGCGAAGTGTCGCCTGGTGACGCCGATTCGGAAGTGTGGCATTCCCGCAGCATACTCCGCGTCACAGCCTGCGGGGTACTGGGGCGCGCCTCACTGTGGGACGTCAGCGATCATGACCGGGGTCATCGCGTGAGTGTCGGAACCGCCCATGGACCTCGTTCTGATGCGTAGTCCGGGCCGAGGCCTCGGCACGCGACCCATTGCGCGCAGCGAAGAGTCTTCGCCCGCGTTGACGAACCCCGTGCTCCGCGTGTCTCCTGCGCGCATGGACATCCAGCCCGTCACACTCGAGGGCCGCCACGTGCGGCTCGAACCGTTGGACCTGTCGCGGCACTGGGATGGCCTGCGCGCCATCGGGCTGGCGTCCGAGTTGTGGCGCTTCACCGCCGCCAAGGTGGCGACCGAGGCCGACCTGCGGCGCTACTTCGAGAAGGCGCTCGAGGACCAGGCTCGCGGCAGCGCGCTCGTATTCGCGACGGTGCAGCGCGACAGCGGCCGAGTGGCCGGCTCGACACGATTCGGCAGCATCGTGACCGAGCACCGGCGCGTCGAGATCGGCTGGACGTGGCTCGGGCTGGAGTTCCAGCGCAGCGCGCTCAACACCGAGGCCAAGTTCCTCATGCTGCGGCACGCGTTCGAGACGTGGGGCTGCATGCGCGTCGAGTTCAAGACCAGCAGCACGAACCTCAAGTCACAGGCCGCCATGCGCCGGCTGGGGCTGGTCGAGGAGGGCACGTTTCGCAAGTGGATGTTCAACGAAGACGGCACGACTCGCGACACAATGTGGTTCAGCTGCATCGACGACGAGTGGCCGGCGATGAAGGCGCGACTCGACGGGATGCTTTCGAAGTAAGGCTACGCCACCTTCTCCAGGGCGTTCCCCACGTCGTACGGCCGCGCGACGTCCTTGGAGCGGAGCGACGTCGCCACCATTGTCTTGAGCAGCTCGCGGCTGAACGTGTGCCCCTGCGAGTGTGCCTCGCGCTCGAGTTGGTCGATCAGCGACGACAATACGCCCGGGAGCTGCTCGGGCATGCCACTCCAGTTCGCGCGCACGTAGTCGGCGATGCGTTCGTGGCGCTCCTTTGCGAATTCCATGAGCGGGCCGATCTGTGCCAGATCCGTGATGCCGGAGCCCTCGGGCAGGGCCATCGCACCGCTGGCGATGCGGCGTTTCAGCACGAACATCAGGATCGCGACCGTCACGACGATGTCCACGACGACGAACAGCACGAACCACTGACTCATGGAAGTCTCCTTCGGGGCCATGACCCGTGCGTGCCGCGACGCGGCCCGGCGGAGAGGAGGATGTGCGGCCCTCGGGCGAGAGCCAGCGGACTTCGCGGGGGCGTTATCGGCCACGCGGGACGCGGGCGTGAGCCGCGCTTCGCTCACACCGATTCGCCGGCCCCCGAGCGCGCTCGCACCGCGGCCGCCACGCGCTCCGGCTGGAGGCGCACCAGCCAGTGCCCTACAGAGGGAATCACCTCGATGTGCGCGTGTGGCATGGCATGGCGCAACCAATCCACGTGGCGCGCGGGCGGTGTGACGCGGTCGTCGGCGCCGGCCAGCACGGTGAACTGCCCGCGATAGCGCGACAGATGCTGGGCCAGCCAGCGCAGGTCGGTGCCCAGCGAGCGGAAATTCCTTGCACTCGCGTGCATCTGCGACGGCACGTAGGCGAACGCGCGGCTCGCGCCAAAGCCCGGTGGCGGTGTCTCGGGGTGCCATGCGTCGGCGCGCATCGGCGCGGCGAAAGGGTAGAGCCCGAGTGTGACGTACTCGAACAGCAGTCGCCCGACGGACAGCCCCACGATCGGCGCGCGGGCGTAGCGGGCGTTACGAGGGTCCAGCGTGGTGCAAGGCGCGACCGCCACCACATGCGAGACCCGTTCGGGGGCCTCGATGGCGGCGCGCAGCGCGACCGCCGCACCGTAGGAATGCCCCACCAGCGTGGCGCCATGCGCATCCTGCTGGCGCAGCAACTCGACGAGGGCTGCGGCATTCTCGGCGAGCCCGAGCGGTCCGGTCAGCGGTGCTCCGCTCCAGCCGTGGCCGGGGCGGTCCATCGCCAGGACCGTGTGGTCGCGCGCAAGGTCGGTGATGAGCTCGGGCGGGAAGTCGTTCCACGTGCCGTTCGCACCGTGCACGAGCGCGACGTGCGGGCCGCTGCCGGCACAAACGTGATGCAGGCGCTCGCCGCCGTGCATGACAAACTCACCCACGGCGGGGTACCGGCGACGCACCCAGGCGGCATACGCCGCGTGCGCCAGTGGCGGTGTCGTTCCGAGGATCAGTGCGAGTGTGGACATGGCGACCAGCATCGCGGACCTCCCCAGCAACGATGTTCCCGCGCGGGGGGCGCGTCGCGCAAGGGAATCCGTGGTACCCCGGCGCCGCGCGAGCGCCGGGGCGAACCGCGCGATCAGGCGTCGCGCGGGTCCACGGCTTCCGGTGCGAGTCCGTACGTCTGGATCGCGTGCGCCACCACCTCGGGCTTCACCTTGCCGTCGAGCGACAGGGCGTGCAGCGCGGCCACGACCATGTGCTCGGCATCGGTCTCGAAGTGGCGTCGCAGAGCTTCGCGCGTGTCGCTGCGGCCAAAGCCGTCCGCACCCAACGCCACGAAGCGATTCGGCACCCAGCGCGCCGGCATGTCGTTCACCGACTTCATCCAGTCGCTGGTCACCACGACGGGGCCTTCGGCGCCCTTGAGCGCCTGCGTCACGTAAGGCACGCGGGGTGTCGCGGTGGGGTGCAGCCGGTTCCAGCGCTCCACCGACAGTGCCTCGTTCCGCAACTGTTGCGCGCTGGTCATGCTCCACACGTCGGCCGCGACCTCCCACTTCTCGGCCAGCATCTCCTGCGCGCGGAGCGCGTTCAGCATGAGCGAGCCGCTCGCGAACAGCTGCGCTCGCAGCTTGTGCTTCGAGTCCGACTCGCGGTAGCGGTACAGGCCCTTCAGGATGCCCTCGTCCACATCGCCCGGCTTGCCGGGCATTGAATAGTCCTGATTGTAGAGCGTGATGTAGTAGAAGACGTCCTCGCCCTGCTCGTACATGCGGCGCATGCCGTCGCGGATCACCACGGCCAGTTCGTACGCGAACGCCGGGTCGTAGGCGACGCAGTTGGGCACCGCGCTCGCGAGCAGGTGGCTGTGGCCGTCCTCGTGCTGCAGGCCTTCGCCATTGAGCGTCGTGCGGCCGGCGGTCGCACCCAGCAGGAAGCCGCGACCGCGTGCGTCCCCGAATGCCCAGATCTGGTCCATCGTGCGCTGGAACCCGAACATCGAGTAGAAGATGTAGAACGGGATCGTGGTCGCAGCGTGCGTGGCGTACGACGTGCCGGCGGCGGTGAATGACGCCATCGAGCCCGCCTCGGTGACGTCCTTCTCGAGCAGATCGCCGGGGCCCTTGGCGCCCGGCTCGCTGCCGCCATGGCCGGGGTCGATGACCACG
>CAZADU010000433.1:0-1797 GCA_964483945.1 uncultured bacterium | reverse complement strand
GCCGGAGCAAGTGGACCATGTGCGCTGTGGCCGCGGGATTCCCAAGGCGACGCGGGGCCTGGTCTGGGAACGAGACGGCGGCCGCTGTGCGTTCGTGAGCGCGGACGGACATCGGTGCGACTCGACGCAACGGCTCGAGCTCAATCACATCACGCCGCTTGCCCTGGGCGGCAGGAGCACGCCCGAGAACCTTCGCGTCCTGTGCCGCGCGCACAACCAATACGAGGCCGAGCGCATTCTGGGGAAGGACCACATCCAGACGAAGCGCGAACTCGCGCAGCGCGAGCGGGCGCGGAACAATGTCGCGGCCAAGGCCGGTGCGGCGCGAGCCAAGGCCAAAGCCGCTGCCGAGGCCGACGGCGTGCGGTCGCGGACCCATCCCGCCGCGCCTTCGCCACTCCGCTGTGGCTGCTGCGCCACGCTCCGCGGAACATCCGCACCAGCACGCGCGTACAACCCCACGTCCGGCGCAGGTTTGCGCGCACTCGGCAGGCGGCTATCGTGGTACGGGGCTTGCCTTCTGACGCTGGGCGAACCCCCGACTTCCCACGGAGGAGCCGTGCCCCTACTTCGCCCCCTCTGCTTCGCCCTACTCGCCGCGGCCTCGCTGTCCGCGACAAACTCGCCCGCTGTCGCGGGCGCGTCCTCTGCCCTGCTTGCTGCTGACTCCGCCGCCGTGCCCGTGAGCGCTCCACGCTCCGACACGCTCCACTTCCGTCCCCTCGCCGAGTTCTTCGACAGCACCGGGCACGAGCCGGAGATCGAGGCTCCCGTGCACATGGGCACCTGGTCCGACGACGAGTGGCTGCGCGCTCCCATGGGCGACCACCTGCTCGACCACCCGGACACGTGGAGCTCGCATCACCGGAACCGCTCGCAGAAGACCGACCTGGTGATGGACTACAACCGCGTCGACCTCGTGCGCTACGGGCTCCACTACCAGGCGCAACGACCCGAGACCATGCTGCCGCGCATCGGCGGCCGGCTCGAGTACGCCACCGGGCGCAAAACCACGATGTACGGCGTGCAACTCGAGCAGCCGCTGCAGAAAACGGCGCGCTTCGTCGCGGGCGTGAGCATGGTACGCCGCACCGAGCACCCCGAGCTGCAGTTGGTCGAGGACCTCGAGAACTCGCTGGCACTGCTGTTCACGCGCACGGACTACCGCGACTACTACGAGCGCGAGGGCGCGGGCGCCTACCTGTCGTGGCGCGTGCCCGACTTCTCCACGGTCAGCGTGCACACGCGTAGCGACGAGTACCGCTCGCTGAGCGTGAACCGCGACGTCGAGTCGCTGTTCCGCCAGCAGCGCGATCTGCGCGACAACCCGGTCATCGACGACGGCCAGTCGCGTTCACTGCTGCTGCGGCTCGAATGGCTCGAGCGCCGCTCGAGCAGCACGCGCGCGGGGTTCTACCACTGGATCGAACTGGAGCGTTCGGGTGGCGGCCTGGGCGGCGACTTCGACTACACGCGCTTCCTCGGCGACCTGCGCAGCGTCGTGCGGCTCTCGCCCGCCACCTCTTTGTCGCTGCGAGCGGTGGTGGGATCGGGCGCTAGCGGCACGCTCCCGCGACAGAAGCGCTTCGGCGTGGGCGGCGTGGACGGGCTGCGCGGGCATCCCTTGAACTTCGAGACCGGCGATCAGGTCGCACTGGCGCAGGCCGAATACACGGTCGGGCTGTGGGCGCTGCGCGGCGAGGGCTTTGAAGCCGGGGTTCACGCCATCGCGTTCGCCGACGTGGGCACCGCCTGGAACAACCCCGACCATCGCTGGGACATCACGAGCCAGCGCTT
>CAZADU010000432.1:0-5032 GCA_964483945.1 uncultured bacterium | reverse complement strand
GCCGGGGCGCATCGTCGGCTCGGGCGTGGCCGCGGTCCCCGATCTGGTGCGTGCGCTGCGCGAGGAGGCGAAGGTCCTATGAGCATCCTCGTCTACATCGAGCAGCGTGAAGGACACGTGCGCCCCGTAGCACTTGAAGCGCTCGGCGAAGGCAAACGGCTCGCGGCAGCACTGGGCGGTCCGGCGATCGCGGTCTACTGCGGCACCGCCGATGCAAACCTTGCCTCACTGGGCGAGGCCGGCGCCGATCAGGTGCTGTTCGCCAAGCACGACGCGTTCGCGCACTACGACGGTGCCGGCTACGCGGCAGCCGTTGCGGCGGCCGCGCGTGCGTGTGGTGCCAAGGTGGTGCTCATGGCCGCGTCCTCGCTGGGCAAGGACCTGGCACCGCGCGTGGCAGCCCTGCTGGGAGTGGGGCTCGCCTCAGACTGCACCGCGCTCGAGACCGGTGATGGCAAGCTGGTCGCGCGCCGTCCGGTGATGGCCGGCAAGGCATTCGAGAAGCTGGCGTTCCCACTCTCGCCGGCCATGGCCACACTGCGGCCCAAGATGTTCGCGGCTGCTCCGCCGGAGGCGGGAAAGCAGGCGGCCGTGCAGTCGCTCACGTTCGACTGGGACGCTTCGGCCCCGCGCGCCGTGGTCACCGGCGTGACGGGCGAGACCGGCGGCAAGGCGGACCTCACCGAGGCCGAGATCATCGTCTCGGGTGGCCGCGGGATGAAGGGGCCGGAGCACTTCGCGCTCATCGAGCAGTTGGCCGAGGCACTGGGTGCCACCGTGGGCGCGTCGCGCGCCGTGGTGGATGCCGGCTGGCGGCCGCATGGCGACCAGGTCGGGCAGACGGGCAAGACGGTGAGCCCCAAGCTCTACGTGGCCGTGGGCATCTCGGGGGCGATCCAACACTTGGCCGGCATGTCGTCGTCTCGCTGCATCGTCGCGATCAACAAAGATCCCGAGGCACCCATCTTCAAGCTGGCCGACTACGGGCTCGTGGGCGACCTGTTCGAGGTGGTGCCGGCACTCACCGAGGCTGTGAAGAAGTACCGTTAGCGGGGAACGGGCGAGCGCGGCGGCTCGAGCGTACTTCGGCGGGCGGTGACCGCAGCGCGACGCGGTCGCGCCAACTGACCGCGAGCAGTACCCGCGAACGCTTGCGCCAGCAGCTTGAGTCATGTGCCACAGTGGCTTGACGCTGGAATGTGACGCGCGTAGCTTCCAGTGTTCGGGGGCGCAGGTGCGCCTCATCACGCACTGAGGGGTCCGTTCGGCATGCTCGAATACCTGCCGGTCCTGCTATTCGTGGCAGTGGGCTTGGGTTTCGGCGCGGTCACCATCGCGGCGTCCTCGCTGATCGTTCCTCGGCGGGTGACTCCCGAGAAGTCCGCCTCCTACGAGTGCGGTGTGGACCCGGTCGGCGATGCGCGCGGCCGTTTCAGCGTCAAGTTCTACATGGTGGCCGTGCTGTTCATCCTGTTCGACATCGAGACGGTGTTCCTCTACCCGTGGGCCGTCTCATTCCACGCGCTGGGGCTCTACGGTCTCATCGAGATGGTGCTGTTCATCGTCATCCTGCTCGTGGGCTACCTGTACCTGCTGAAGAAGCGTGCGCTCGAGTGGGAGTGACCCGAGGCCTCCGACGATGACCGACCCCCGCGACAACCCGTTCCGCACGCTGGCCCAGGCCGCAGGCCCCAAGCCCGCCACTGAACTCGTCATGCCGATGAGCGAGGAGGACCAGCTCCGCGAGGAGTTGGAGCGCGGCATCGTGTTCACCACCGTCGAGAGCGTGGTGAACTGGGCACGCGCCAATGCCATCTGGCCACTCGGCTTCGGCCTCGCCTGCTGTGCGATCGAGATGATGGCTATCGCCGGGCCGCGCTTCGATGTCTCGCGCTTCGGCGCCGAGGTGTTCCGCGGCAGCCCGCGCCAGGCCGACCTGATGATCGTGGCCGGCCGCGTCAGCATCAAGATGGCGCCGGTATTGCGCCAGCTCTACGACCAGATGCCCGATCCCAAGTGGGTCATCGCCATGGGCGCATGCAGCAGCTGCGGCGGCGTGTTCAACAACTACGCAATTCTGCAAGGCGTCGACAAGATCGTGCCCGTGGACGTGTACGTGCCCGGCTGCCCGCCGCGGCCTGAGGGGCTGCTGCACGGCATCATGAAACTGCAAGAGAAGATCCTCACCTCGCGCATCGAACTGGGGCCGTTCCCGCGCAAGAAGGCGCGCAAGGTGGTGGTCAAGTGAGTGTCACCGCCGAACGCGTCGAACAGCGGCTGCGCGAGCGCTTCCCCGACGTGGCGTTCGAGCGCCAGACCGGCGAGGCGATGCGCGACCACACGCTGTTCGTGCCGGCCGAGGACCTGGTCCAAGTGTGCACGTTCCTGCGCGACGACCCCGAGCTCAAGTTCGCGATGCTCTCGTGGATGGGGGGTGCGGACTACATGCCGCGCGTGCCCCGGTTCGAGTGCATCTACGGCCTGCTCTCCATCACGCACGTGGCGCGCTTCACGCTCAAGGTGCGCGTTCCTGAAGACCAGCCCAAGGTGCCCACCGTCATCGGCGTGTGGCCCACGGCCAACTGGCACGAGCGCGAGACGTACGACTTCTACGGCATCACGTTCACCGGCCATCCCGACCTGACGCGCATCCTGCTGCCCGAAGACTGGGTCGGCTGGCCGCTGCGCAAGGACTCGCCGTTGGGCTACGAGGAAGTGGCGTTCACGCACAACACGCCCGGCCGCACCGTCCCGTCTCCCGGCTTGAAGAAGCTGGCGCCCAAGAAGGTCCGCTACCGTGCGCAATGAGACGATGACCATCAACATGGGGCCGCAGCACCCCTCGACGCACGGCGTGCTGCGTGTGGCACTCGAGCTGGACGGCGAGAACGTGGTGGCGTGCAAGCCCATCATCGGCTACCTGCACACCGGCATGGAGAAGCAGGCGGAGTACAAGACGTACACGCAGTCCATCCCGACGACCGACCGCATGGACTACATCGCGCCGCTCAGCAACAACCTGGCGTTGTGCCTAGCGGCCGAGAAGCTGCTGGGCGTGCGCGTGCCGGCGCGCGTCGAGGCCATTCGCGTGCTGCTCACCGAGCTCACGCGCATCAGCTCACACTGTGTCTGGTTGGGCACGCATGCGATCGACATCGGCGCGCTGACGGTGTTCTGGTACTGCTTCCGCGAGCGCGAGAAGGTGCTGTCCATCTACGACATGGTGTCGGGTGCTCGCATGACCGCGAGCTACTTCCGCGTCGGCGGCCTGTCCATGGACATCCCCGCGGGTCTGCTGGACCGCTGCGAGAAGTTCGTGGACGAGATGCCCGCGCACATCGACGAGTACGAGAAGCTGCTCACCAAGAACCCCATCTGGATCGCGCGCACACGCGGCGTGGCACCATTGTCGGCCGCCGCCGCGATCGCCTGGGGCGTGACCGGGCCAACGCTGCGCGGCTCGGGCGTGAACTGGGACCTGCGCAAGAGCGAACCGTACTCGGGCTACGAGACCTACGACTTCGACGTGCCGCTGGGCAGCCGTGGTGACGCCTACGACCGCTTCCAGGTGCGCGTCGCCGAGATGCGCCAGTCCGTGCGCATCTGCAAGCAGGCGATCCAGCGGGTGCGCCAGATGGGCGAGTCGGGCGAGTACCGCTTGCGCGACTACAAGTACGTGCTGCCGCCTCGTGAAGAGGTCAAGACCTCGATGGAGGCACTCATCCATCACTTCAAGATCGTGGCGCACGGGTTCTTCCCGCCGGTGGGCGAGGCCTATGCGACGGTCGAGGCGCCGAAGGGCGAGTTGGGGTTCTACCTGGTCAGTGACGGTTCGGCGAGGCCGTGGCGGATGAAGATCCGCTCGCCCTCGTTCGTGAATCTTCAAGCATTGCCCGTGATGGTGGAAGGCAAACTGATCGCCGACGTGATCGCCGCGATCGGCAGTATCGACATCGTGCTCGGGGAGATCGATCGATGAGCCACGGCACCGTGATGCCCGTCGAAGGGCCCGCCACACTGGCGTGGTCCGAGAAGGCCAAGGCCGAAGTCGCCGACGCGCTGTCGCGCTACCCGGTGAAGCGCTCCGCGGTGATGCCCGTGCTGTGGGTGGCACAGCGGGAGTGGGGCTGGCTGCCGCCGGCGGCACTTCGACTGGTGGCCGAGAGCGTGGGGCTGCCCGAGTCCGAAGTGTTCGGCATCGCCACGTTCTATTCGATGTTCAACTTGAAGCCGGTCGGCCGGCATCACCTCCAAGTGTGCATGACGCTGTCCTGCTCGCTGGTGGGCGCGGACCGGCTGTTCAAGCACCTCGAGAAGAAGCTGGGCGTGGGGCATCTAGAGTCGACCCCGGACGGCCGCTACACGCTGCGCAAGGTGGAGTGCCTCGCCGCGTGCGGCATGGGGCCGTGCATGCAGGTCGGCTTCGACTACCACGAGAACCTGGACGAAGCCAAGGTGGACGCGCTTCTGGAGAAGCTCAAGCGAGCCGCGGCCCGCTGCTGTTCAAGGACATCGACACGCCCGGCTTGGCCGCGCTCGACGTGTACACGCAGGGCGGTGGCTACGAGACCGCACGGGCCACGCTCGGCAAGACGCCTGCCGACCAGGTGATCGAGATCGTCAAGGCTTCGGGCCTGCGCGGTCGCGGTGGTGCTGGGTTCCCGACCGGCCTCAAGTGGAGCTTCGTGCCCAAGGAGAGCCCCAAGCCGCGCTACATCGTGTGCAACGCGGACGAGAGCGAGCCGGGCACGTTCAAGGACCGCGAGCTGATGGAGAAGAACCCGCACCTGCTGATCGAGGGCATGATCCTCGCGGGCTATGCGATCGGCTCGCACCTGGGCTACATCTACCTGCGCGGCGAGTTCGAGTACATCCAGCGCATCCTCGATAAGGCCATCGCCGAGGCACGCGCGGCCAGCTTCCTGGGTGACAACGTCATGGGCACCGGCTACGCGTTCCGGATCCACACGCACTTGGGGGCGGGTGCCTACATCTGCGGCGAGGAAACCGCGCTGCTGTCCTCACTCGAGGG
>CAZADU010000431.1:0-1763 GCA_964483945.1 uncultured bacterium | reverse complement strand
ATCGGGATGCCGGTGCCCGCGGTGCCGATCGCGGTGGCAGCCGTGAGCAGCACATAGTCGCCCTGCTGCAGCGGACCGCCTGCGCCGAGGAGCGGCAGGGGCTGGCCGGTCGTGAGACTCACCGTGAATGGCGACAGGGTGCGGACGAGCGGGAGCACCGTGACGTCCGGGATGTTGAGTACCGCCACCTTCGTGTTCGGCAGGGCCGCGTGGACTGCGTCCAGCGCGCCCGTCAGGATGGCGGCGTACTGTTCGGCCGTGTTCGTGGCCGCCGCCACACCCTGCGAGACGGGTCCCAGCACCTCGTTGCTGCCGTACTCCAGCGTGATGAACGTGGGCGCCAGCGACAGCATGCCCTGCGCCACCGTGCCGCGATGCCGCACGATGTCGGCGAACAACTGGTTCGCCTCGACCGGCCGGAACGGCTGCGCGTAGTAGAACGTGGAGTCGACCAGGTCGAACAGGATCGCGTACGGCACCGCCATGTTGTGGAACGCCGCGGGCCATGCGGTGTTCTGCGCGGTGCCCTCTGTGCGGCCGGCGTTGGTCACGATGAGCGGCTCGTACCGCAGGATCTGCGACAGGGCGGGGAAGCCGTCGGCGTTGTACGGGTTGAAGCTGAACGAGCCCTGGCCGTTCGCCTGCACCGTCTTGCCGAGCTGCCGGGCGAACAGTGTCGGGAACGACTGGACCTGATGGCGATCCACGATGCCGCCCGACATCCATCCGGCCGAGATGCTCGTGCCGCCGGCGACATACGTGCTGAAGTCCGCGCCGCCCGAAGTGAGCGAGGGCGCGTTGATGGGCTCGATCTTGTCACATGGGCCCTGACAGCCGGCGGTCGCGAGGGCCAGTGCCCACACGAGCGCCAGGCGATTGCGCGTGGTTTTGTGCATGGCGTGTCCTCCTCTCACCAGCGATAGGCCAGGGTGGTCCCCAGCGCGTTGACGTAGGACTTGTACGTGCCGTCGTAGCCTTCGCGCTCGCGGCCCTCGGTGGAACGCGTCTCCACGAACAGGAACAGGTTGTAGAAGTCGATCGTCCACGCGCCGCGCTGCAGGCCGAGCCCAAGCGTGACGCCATGGCGTGTGGCGTCGGGCAGCAGCGGCGTGACCGATTCGGCGGGGGCCGCGGTCTGGTCGTAGTAGTAGCCGAACCGGTGGGTGTAGCGCTCCAGGCGGTGCTCGGCACCGACGCGAACGGCGAACTGGTCGGTGTAGTTCTCGATGATCTCCTGATCGAGCGACGGATCCTGTGCAAACTCGAGCGGTAGCTTCTGGAACGCCGACCAGCCCGTCCACACGCCATCCACTTCGTAAGTCCACTGCAGGTTCGGCTTCCAGGCCACGCCGACGATGAACGAGGCGGGGAATGCCAGCTTCGTGGATACGGTCTGGTTTGCGGGCTTGCCGGCAGCGATCGCGGCGTCGAGTGCGGCGTCCCCCGTGGGCATCTGCGTGAACGTGGCCCGGCCGTCCTTCACGTCCACGGTGACCTCACTGCGGTAGATCGCGCCGAGGCTCCAGGTCTCGGTCGGCCGCCCGTTGAGCGCGACGTGGTAGCCGTAGCCCGGCGTGAAGTCCGACTCGAGCCGAATGCGAAGTGCGTTGATGGGCGCTCCACCATCACCGATGACCGTGCCGATGTTATTGAGCTCGACCTTCGCGTAGAGCGCGTCGGCGCCACCGGCGATACTCCACTGCTCGGTCAGGCGCATCGCGACGCTGGCCGAGCCCTTGATGGTCTGCAGTAGCGCCTGGGTG
>CAZADU010000430.1:0-12469 GCA_964483945.1 uncultured bacterium | reverse complement strand
GCCGCCGCCCCGCCCGCCACCCGCCTGCCGTGGCTGACGTGGGCGGTGGCCGCGCTGGCGCTCGCCGCCGCGGCTGTCGCGTTCCTGCGGCCGGGCCCGCCACCGGCGCCGCTTCGCAAGTACACGCTGGCGCTGCAAGGTGCCAGCCAGGAGGTGCTGCTCCCCACGATCTCCCCGGACGGACGGCAGATCGCCTACCTCCAAGGTGGCCGCCTCTGGGTGCGCGATCTCTCGCTGCTCACACCGCGAGCATTGGCCGAGAACCTCGACGAGGCGTTCCGCCCCGTCTGGTCGCCGGACGGTGAGCACATCGGATTCGTGAACAACACGGGCCTCGCTCGCGTCAGCATCGCCGGAGGTGCTGTGGCGCCCGTCTGCACGCTCCCGGATGTCACCGGTGGCGCCGGCGGGTCCTGGGCGGAGGACGGCTACATCTACTTCACTCGCGGTCACGACCACATCTACAAGGTCGCGGCGGGAGGCGGAGTCGCGACGGTGGCGGTCGCGAAGATCGACTCGCTCGAGGCGGACCTCCACACACCGCTCGTGCTCCCCGGGCAGAAGGCGATCGTCTGCATCATCCACCCACTGAGTTCCACACCGGCCACCATCGTGCTCGCGACTCCCGGAAGGCGAGACACGTTGCTCTCTGTGTCTGGGGCATTCCTCTGGGACCTGGCGTACGACCGGCGCGGGTACCTGCTCTTCGGCCGGATCGGGGACGGCGCGGGTGTGTGGGCGCTGCCCTTCTCCGCCGATCGCATGAAGGTCACGGGCGAGCCGTTCCTGATCGCCCCGGAGGCAAGCGCCGCATCCGTGTCCCGAACGGGCATGCTGTCGTACCGGCTAGGCAACTCCGACTTCGAATACGCGCTCGCGACGATCGACCGGTCCGGTACTGTCCGGGACACGCTCGGTGAGTTTCGGCGCGGCTTCTGGTCGATCGCCCTCTCACCGGATGAGAGCAAGCTAGCCGTGGAGCTGCGGGAATCGCAGGAGAGCGACGTGTGGCTGTTCGATCTCGCGCGCGATAGTCAGTCGCGATTCGCGTTCGGGACGGGCCGCCAACTGGACCCGTCGTGGTCTCCGGACGGCCGGGAGGTCGTCTATCGCGATATGAACACCATGCACATCATGTCGAAGCCGTTCGACGGCTCGCGAGAGGCGAGACCGCTCACGCGGGGCGTCAATGCACGCTTCACGCCGGACGGACGGCATTTTCTGTACAGCTTCGACCCCGGGTCCGGCGCGCTGGACATCGGGTATCGCTCGGTGGGCGGCGCAATCGACTCCGCGGTCGTGGTCGCCTCCCCGGCGAGCGAGTCGACCCCAGTCCCCGCCCCCCAGGCGCCCTACCTGGCCTATGTCTCGGACGAGACGAATCGGGACGAGGTCTACCTGAGGCCCTATCCCGGGGGAGAGGGCCGCTGGCAGGTCTCGTCAAATGGCGGCAGCGGTCCGATCTGGAGCCGGGCCGGCGACCGGCTGTACTACATGAGCAACGATCAGGTTTACGAGGTCGAGGTGCAGCTCATTCCGGAAGTCCGGCTCGGGACCCCGCGCGTGCTTTTCGACCTGAGTCGGCTTCGGCTGCAGAACTTCGGCCGCCAGTACTTTCTTCCGACGGCGGACCCCGACCGGTTCATCGGCCTGCTGGCCAACTCCCGGTCGCAGAAGTCCACGACCGATGTGGTGCTGGTGGAGAACTGGCCCGCTGAGTTCGTGAAGAAGAAGTAGCGGACCTCGGCTCTCGCGCCAACGTCCCGCGCCCGCGTGCCGCGCACGACGGTGAGGTCGAGCCGGGTGCGTTCATCAAGCGAAGGCGCGAAGGAGAGAAGAAGCGATTCCATGCAGAACATCCTCGGTGCTGCTGGGAACACCTCCATGGTCGCGTTGCGAAGGGTCGTCCCGCCGGGGTGCGCCGACGTTCTCGTGAAGCTCGAGTGGGAGAACCCCACGGGCAGCATGAAGGACCGCATGGCCCGCGAAGTGATCGCACAAGCCGAGGCCGATGGCCGGCTCAAACCCGGTGGCACTGTCGTGGAGTACACGGGAGGCAGCACCGGCGCGTCGCTCGCATGGGTCTGTGCCGCGAAGGGCTACCGCATCCGCATCGTCACCTCGGATGCGTTCAGCCGAGAGAAGCTCGACCAGATGCGAGCGCTCGGTGCGGAGCTGACGCTGGTTCCGAGTGAGGATGGCCGCACGAGCAAGAAGCTCATCCTCGACATGATCGAGAAGGCTCGCGGGCTGAGCCTCGAGCCGAGCACCTATTGGGCCGATTAGCTGCATAGCACGGACACGATCGCCGGCTACCACGCACTGGGAGAGGAGATCTGGGCCCAGGCAGATGGCGGCGTGGACGCGTTCGTGCTCTGCGTGGGCACCGGCGCCTCGTCGCGTGGCGTCGCCATAGTGCTCAAACGTCTCCGCCCGGGCGTGCTCGTGGTGGCGGTCGAACCGGGTGAATCGTCCGTCCTGCTGGGCGGTGCGCCCGGCTCGCACAAGATCGAGGGCGTGGGGATCGGCTACACACCGCCGCTGTGGGAACCCTCGCTGATGGACGAGGTTCAGGCGGTCGCGACAGACGACGCCAAGGCGATGACGCGGCGCCTGGCGCGTGAGGAGGCGCTGTTCGCGGGGACGTCGTCGGGGGCCAACGTAGTCGCCGCAATCCGCATCGCTCAGCGCCTCGGACCCGGGCATAAAGTGGTCACGTTGATGTGCGACTCGGGGCTCAAGTACCTCGGCACCGACGTGTACCGTAGCGCCTAGTCGAGCGAAGGCCTCCGTGGGTGCCACAACCACGGGGGCCTGTGTCGGGTTCACTCCTCGCGTGCGCCGCCTGCGTCAGAAGCTCGCCTGCACACCCACGCCGAACGTGGTGTCGAGCTTTTCCAACCCCGGCAGTGGCTTGTTCCGGTAGAGGAAGTCGTAGCTCACCTTGAGCGCGAGCTTGCCCGCGACTGGCGCGGTCAGCGACAGCTTAGCGTTCCCGTCGCCGTCCTCGGTGTCGTTCAGGTTGACGACATACGCTCCCGACGCTTCGAACTTGGATTTCTCGGAGAACTCGTAAGCGTACGACCCACCCATGCGAGCCGTGCTGAAGCTCTCTTCGTCAAGGAGTGTCGTCAGACGCTGGCTCAAGCCCACGCCCGCTTCGAGCCCCAGGTTGTGCGGCTTGTTCGTGATCACGTGCCACTCGAGGCCCACGCCCTCGTCGAACTGGCGCGAGATGCCCGCGAACACGTTGCGCTTCCACGACGCAAGGCCGTACGCCGAGAACTTCGGTCCCAGGTCCCGCCCGGCGCGCAGGCTGGCTCCGTACCGGCCGGCCGATTCCACACCGTCGGTCTCGCCCCAGACCGCGCCTGCCTCCTGCGTGAGGAGCCATGCGCCACTTCGGTGCTCGAGCTTATCGGCACCCGTGAATGTGGTGACCTCGGTGTTGCCGCTGGTTTGGACGTAGCCGAAGTCCACAGTGCCCTTCGTGAGCTTCGCTTCTTGGGCAGACACGACCACGACCGGCGCGAAGACCGACAGGAACAACGTGAGCGCGAGGCGAGAGCGGTGCATGAGAAGTCCTCGAGGGATGATGTCGGCCCTGGAACGGGTCCATTGGACGCCGCCGAGCGGCGCGGAGCGTCCACCGAAGGAATGGGCGCGGGAGACTGCCAGAGGGGGAGGCGAAGGACAATTCGCGGTCGGCCCAGGACGTGTCGCCGTGAGCGGTCGCTACCTTAGTAACCCACGACGAGAGTGAACCCTCGCTCATGCATGTGTCACAACACCCATCGGCTTGTCAAAGTCTTGGAGTCTGGGCTCCCGTTTCACTAGAGTGTTGGGCTGGAACTCCTTGCTATCACAACCGTCCCCCTTGCCCCAGGTTGGAGGTCGCCGATGCGACTGAGCGCCCTGTCCAGACTCCTGCTGACTGGATACCTCTGTAGTCCGTTCTCCGCCGAGCTCGCGCAGGCCACGATTCGCGTGAGCGGCGTGCTGTGTGTCGAGAGCGGCTCGTGCCTGGTGAGCTCACCGGATGGCCGGCTGCTTCAGCTCTCCAATCTGGGATCCACGGGACTGGATGGCGTGGATGTGACCCTGTCTCACATGGAGAGCCACGTCGTCCACAGCTCCTCGACCTGGAGCTCCGTCGACGACGGTGCCGTCTTGTCGTACTCGTGGGGCGTGAGCCAGACGGGCACGCTGTCGGGATCCTCGGGATCTGGCCTCTTGTCGCTGCAGCGAGTGGGCGGAGACGTGGTCATCCTCTTGGACATGGATGGACTCACCGATGCCACGACCGTTCGTTGCCTGCTCTATCTGGCGGGCGGCCTGGTCGGCGATGTGGTGCTGCCTGCGTCCAACACCATTCAGCTCACGAGCCCTCCGGGCAGTTCCGTGATCCCCGAGGTGTCGTTCGAGCTGGATCCGGCACGGGACCTCGTGTTCTCGAGCGTGCGCGTGAGCGGCTCGTTGGTGGTCGTGGCAGGCGGCCTGTCGGTGGTCGCTGATCGCGTCGTCTGCGTCGGAGACCTGGACCGCGATGGGGAGCTGGATGTCTGCACCGCCCGGTTCGCCATCCCGCCGTCGTCCAGCCTGAGCTCGCTGGAACTCGACAGTCAGTCCACCGGGCGGTTCGGTCATTCACTGGCCGTGGCTGACCTGAACCTCGACGGCGATCCGGACGGGTTGCACATCGCGATTTCCACCCTTCCCACCCACGGAGCCCTTTACGTCACCTCCTCGCTCAGCAGCATGGTGTTTCCCCCCAGCAGCGGCGGCGGTGGATCGGGTGGCAGCAGTGCCTTGAGCCTGACGCCCAGCACCAGCCTTGTCGTGTATTCCCCCGGTGCCATGCTTCACTTCAGCCGGCTTAGCCCGTTCGTGTTGGATCCCTCCACCGATGACGGCGCATCGCTCTTGTACCGTCTGTCCGGCTCGGGCACCTGCTCGCCCACGGGTGAAGTGGCTTCGTCTCGCCTGCTGGTTTTCGGTGGCGCGCTGTCGCTGGAGTCAGATTTCTCGGGAATGTGCGCCGACGCCGAATCGGTGATCGTGCTGCGCCGCGGACTGGAGGTGGCGAGGTTTGCCGTGACCCTGGGCGGCGCTCTCTCCGTGACCTCACCGCCGGGCGGCTCGCCGATCACGCCTGTGTGCAGCCAGGGCAAGAGTACTCAGGTCACGCGCAGCAACATCAGCAACAACCTGACGGGCTCCATTGGTGAGGACGGGACCGTGGGCAGCGGTCAGATGCCGGCCTCGCCGCCGCAGTTCTCCTCGCTCGTTGGCCCCGATGGCGTGACGCTGCAGTTCTCGTTCCTCGGAGACCGAGTGTTCTGCTTTGGCGGAACGTGCGCCACGGGTGACGAGGTGCTGGTGAAGGGTGTGTGCACCAGTGGTGCTTGCAGCCCGGTCACACTTTCGAGCAGCAGCCTCGAGCTGCACCGCGCCAGCTCCGGCAGCGGTGGCGGTTCGCTGTATCTGACCGGCGCGTCGCCAACGGGTGAGGACCTGGTGACCGCTTACGTTCCCGCCACGGTGGCGATCTCCAGCCATACGCCAGTCGTCCAAGTCCCGGTCATGTTCGACCGCGTGGACGCCACGGCCGCGCGCGCCACATCGGTGACCTTCAGCCTGAGCAGCAACCTCGTGCTGGCCAGCTCGGTGGTGGAGTCGAGCTACTTCAGCAGCCTGGGCACGACCCAGATGTTCGTCGTGGACAACGGTGGCGGTTCCTACACCGTGGACCTTGCATTGTTGGGCCCGGGCTGCGGCCCGACCGGGAGTGGAACGTTGTTCGTGCTGTCGCTCGCGGCCGCGCCAGGTGCACCGGACGGCATGGGATTCGTGAGCGTGGACCAGTGCCGGGCGGTGGACTGCACCGGCGGGCCGCTGCCCGCGGGCCCTGGAGGCCAGTCCCAGATCGTGCTCGACCGGACGCCCCCGAGTTCGGTGAGCGTGTTCTCGGTGACCCAGCAGCTGAGTGGTAACGACTCGGACGGGTCCACGAAACTCTCGCTCTCGTTCTCGACACCCGGCGCCGGCGACTTGGTCGAGGTCTACCGCGCGTCATTCGGCAACTCCCCCGAGTACGACGATCCGCCGAATCCGGGCTCGGTCCCGCCGATGCCCAGCTATCCGCCGTCGGGGCGCTGGACTCCCGTGTCGCTCACGTGTCCCTCGAGCGCGGTGGGTGCACTGAGCGAGTGTACCGACGAGCCGTCTTCGCGCGACGTCTACTACTTCGTGATCCAACTTCGCGACGCGTACGGGAACGCCGCGCTATCGTCCTCGATGTCCAGTGGCACACTCAACTACCACCTCGGTGACGTGAGCAACGGGCTCGTGGAGTGCACCGGTGACAATCAGGTGACCACGGCCGATGTCAGCGCGCTGGGTGCGCACTACGGCGCCACGGTGCCCAACGGCAGTTCGTTCTCGTGCCTGGACGTGGGCCCCACGCTTTCCGGCCGGGTGGACGGGCGCCCGATGACCGACAACCGTGTAGCGTTCGATGACCTCGTGCTGTTCGCCATCAACTTCGCATCCGTCTCCGCACCGGCGGCTTCGGCCCGGCCTGCAGCCGCTCCGGCCAATCTGCTGCGCGTGTCGGTCCCGCAGCTGCCGAGGGTCGGCTCGACGTTCGACGCCGTCGTCGAGATGGAGGGCGCGGGCGACGTGCAGGCGCTGTCGACGCAACTCGGCTGGGATGCCTCGGTCGTCGAGCCGGTCGCCGTGTCCAAAGGTGACCTGCTCACGGCTCAAGGTCGTGAGGGCGTCGTGTTCTCGAGCGCGCCTGGCAACGTGGATGCGGCGCTGCTGGGCGCCGGAGCAGGTGTCTCCGGCCGCGGCGCGCTAGCACGGGTCACGTTCCGCGTGAAGACGGCCGGCGATCCGGCCATCCGCGTGGCGGGTGTGACCGCGCGTGACGTCCGCAACTCCGAGGTGGCCATCAGCGGCGCCGCCGGCGTGGGTGGCGGCTCGCCCGGCACCGCGTTGCGGCTGGCGTTCCCCAATCCGTTCGAACGCTCCACGACGGTCGTCTTGAGCCTCGGGACGGCCGGCCAGGCCCAGGTGGGCGTGTTCGACGTGGCCGGTCGGCACGTGCGTACGCTGCATGCGGGCGTCATGTCCGCGGGCCAACACTCGATCGTCTGGGACGGCCGGGACGACTCGGGCCAGCGGCTGGAAGCAGGCGTTTACATGCTCCGCTTCACGGCGGTGGGACGCTCGGAGACGCGGGCGCTCAGACTGGTTCGCTAGCCGCGCGAGCCGCACGACGCACGGCCGCCCCCGTCACCGGGGGGCGGCCGTTGTCGTATCCGGCTCGACGCCGTTCAGCGTGCGCACGACTCGCATCAGGTCGCCGGTGGCGTAGAAATCCACGGCGATGATGTTCGGCACCCGTCCGCGCCTGCGCTCGAACCGGCGCGACCGCTTGAGCAGAGCGTCGTAGGCATTCACGATCTCGGCGTTGCTCGGCTTGGGCATCGGCGTGGACTCGATCCAATGGTTCATGAGCAGGAGCGAGCCCCCGGGACCGCCGCGGTTGGCCTTCTCCGAGAACTCCTTGGGATCGTGGAACGTGTACGGGGTCTCCTGCATCACTTCGAAGGCCTTGTGGTACCACGCCACTCCCGTGGTGTCGTTCTCGGCCATCACCAGCACGCGCTGTCCAGACTCCGCCATCTCGCGCAGCGTGGGCCAGGGACGCCCGGCGTGGCCCTTGTAGACGAAGTCGAAGAGCCCGCTCTCCTCGAAGCACTTGGCGATGTCCGGCGCCGCCACACCCTCGTCCTGGATCACGAGGATCAGGATCTCGCCGGGGTTGGCCGCGAGGAACGCGCGCATGTCGACCAGCGCGTCCGTCAGCGGCCTGGCACCCAGCTCGCAGAAGCCGTGTGCCATGTAGACCGCCGGCTTCTGCTCCGGGCCTGCGACCAGCCGGTCGCGAATGCGAAGTGCCGCCGCCATGCCCTCCTTGCCGAGGGCGGCCTCGTACTTCGCCATGGCCGCCACCTCGTTCTCCATGATCGTCTTCACTTTGTCCCCGACGGGCACACCATAATGAGCGTCGAGCAGGAACGCTCGAACGCCGTCCCTGAGCTGCCGGGTGATGCCGTGGTTCTGGCTGGGGAACATCCAACCCGGATCGTCTGCACTGCTCATGGCGTTGTGCGCGGCGGGGAACACCACCTGATCGAGCCGGCGGTCGCACAACTGCGGGTAGCCATTGCACGCCGAGATCGCCCCTGTCGCGGCCACCGAAGAGGGGGAGCGCAGCACCCAGACCGCGGCCGCGGTCACGACCGCGGCCATCAGCGCTCCGGCGAGGGCGATGCGGGGCCGGCTCCAGCCGCCAGCCCGCACGGCAGTGGCGGAGGCGCCGCGTGCCGGCGGCTCCGCCTCAGGTAGTGCGCGGATGGCGGCGGCGAAGCACTCGCGCAGGCCAACGAACGCGCCGGCCGCGCCCAGCAGGAAGGCCAGCGCGTGCAGCGCCGCACCCGGCCATACGGCGGTGCACACACCCATCACGAGCACGGTGAGGCCTCGCCCGAACTGGCGCCCGCGATGGGGCGAAGGCGTGAAGAACCAGCGCCACAGGGCGCGCGTCCGACGCTGAAGCCTGGAGCGCTCCAGAAGCGTCGCGGACGCCGAGGCGAACACGATGCCCACCATGCCGAGGCCCAGAGCCCACTGCTGCAAGTCGCCGAGGAACGCCCGCCACAAACCGCCGGCGAGCAGTCCGATCTCGGGGTCGCGCGGTAGCGCCGCCACGACGTTGGCGCCGAAGCGGACCGCCAGCCACATCACGAACGCGGACAGTGCCACCATCTGACCGACGCGAAAAAGTGTGCGCTGGTGGTCGTGCGATAGCGCCACGCCGCCGAACAGCAGGGCAAGGCCGCTGACCACGAGCAATAGGAATCCGAACCGCGCCCGGTGGGAGAGGGCCACGAGCCGGCGGGCGAGTTCACCCGCTGGGATCTCGTCGAGCGAGGCGAGCTGCGCGGTCAGCCGACGCGGCAGTTTGGCGGCCAGGTCGGGGTGCACGGACAGCGTCGCCTGCAGAATCTCGCCCACGTCCTTTACCGATAGCATGATCTTCTCGCCCGTGCCTGACATGATCGCCCGGTGTGCCTCGAGCGCGGCGCGTCTGGCCGCCGCGCGGAACGCAGTGGAGCTGACCACGCTACGGCCGCCGGCGATGATGACCGGCCGCAGGCCGATCAGGTCGGGCTTCGCGGCGATGACACCATCCGCGATCTTGCCCGCCACGTAGGCCGAAACACCTGGCTCCGAGAGGCTTGCCTCCACGCGCTGCGAGAACGCATTCGAGTCGAACACCGAGCGCGTCGCGTAGCCGAGCAGCACGCCGAACACCAATGCGACCGTGCCCGCCACCTCGCAGACCAGTGCGAGGCTCCTGCGACCGTGGCCGGGATTCATGCTGAGTCCTCGCGCGAGTTCGCGAACGGCAGCGCCCCGTACGTCCTCTCGAAACGGGCCAGCAGATCGACTTCGAGCCGCGCCGGATCCTCCAACTCGTTGCACACACGCCACGCGATCACCAGTCGGCTGGACTCACGCAGCTGCCACAGCAACCTTCCGTCCCAATGCGCGACGACGCTGCCGTGCCCGAAGCGGAGCAAACGCTTGATGCGCTGCCGGAGCCGCGTACGCACGCCGGGCCCGGGCGCGCGCCCCACGTAGAGCAGGCAGGCACCCTCGACCCAGCGCGCCGTCAGGGCTTCCACGGGCAGCGTGGGGTCCAGCCCGCGCCAGACCGGGGCGGTGCTCTGGGAAAGAAATCCGTGCGGAGCCTCGCTGCGCGCGAGCGCAACGTAGAGGCCGCGCTCCTCGGGAACCTCGAAGCAACCGCTCCGGTGGAGCTGGCCGACCGTGAGGAATCCGGTGTAGCCGTCCGTCTCGAGCGAGGAAACGGAGTCGGGGATGGACATGGAAACGAAAATAGCACGGGAAGCACTCGCGGTGGACGGAATGCACACATCCGCGGCCGGCGAGCGCGGCGGCATTCGCACACGGCCCTCCGAAGACGCGGAACTCACTTCAGCGGAGAGTCCGGCGTGCCGGAGCTCGCGCCTCCCGGCGCCGGCGTGAACCACGCCGGCGCATGCTCGCCGGTGGCGGCGTGATAAATGGCATCCAATATGTGGAAGTGATTCAGAAGGCTGTAGAAGAACGCCACGATCACGAGGAGCATCGCCAGCTTGGGCCAAGCGCTGGGCTTCTCGCCGAAGCGGTCCTTCGTGCTCATGACCGAGCCGGCCGGCAGCTTGGCCACGCCGGTAAGCGATGTACCGAACGGCACGTTCAGCCGCGCCTTCGCGTTCACCGCCCAGCCGTTCGCGTCGAGGATCGGTCCCAGGTTTCGCTTCCGCAGTTTCAGCCACGCGATGAGCATGGAGGGCCCCGAGATGAGCAGCAGCAGGCCCACCACGGCAAGGCAGACCTGCCAGAACGGCAACTTGAGCAACCCCGAGAGATACCCGGCGAGGGCCGCGAACGCCGTGGCGAGTGCGCCGAACGCCACGCCCATCGCGGCGACCATGCCCACATCCACTTTCTTCGCCTCAGGTTTGGGCGGCCCGGACTGCGTCACGTTCGCGGCCGTCGTCGAGAGCCGGGCTCCGGCCGCGGCGTCCTCCGCGGCGGCGCGTTTGGCAACCTGCTCCTCGATCATGCGCACGATCTTCTTGTACGGCGCCCAGAAGGCCTGCCCTACGCTGATCGGGTTCTCGATGATCTTGGTGATGGTCGCGTCCCAGTCGTTGCCCTGCCGGTCGAAGAACAGGCCATTACGCCCCAGCATCAGGTTATCGGACTCGCCGTCGGTGAACGCGGCGACGATCTGACGGCGCTCGCCCGAACTGCTTCGCACGCAGTCACAGTAGGCGAGGTAGGCACCCGCCAGGGCCGCCATCGCGGCATGCCGCCCGGCGTCCTGAACGGAAAGCGTGAGCGTGCAGGAACGCTGGTCCAGGTAGAGCGTGCCTGCCTGGAAGATGGCTGGTTCGCCTGCGTCGTAGAAATCGCGAAAGTTCACGAAGTTCGTGCACAGCAGGTACAGGTCACGCTTGTAGAGGAGCAACCGGTGCAGACTCGCGACAGCCGCGGCCTCGGGCGCGAGCGCCTGGTCGCGTTCGATCAGTGACATCACGGCTGCTCGCGCGCCGCTTTGGAGGATCAGGCGAATGCACGCGGCACCGAGCGGTTCGACTCGCGCACCCACTCGCTCCGCTCTCCAGCACTCGAACGCGGCGACCTGCGCCAGCAGCGCGAGCCAGTCCGCCTCGGTGAGCGTGCTTCGCTCGCCGAGGGCCGGTCTTACAGCGTCGGTGTAGAGCGTGGCCAGTGCGCTGGCGTGTGCCGGATTGACGCCACGCTCGAGCGGAAGCGCCCGGCCGGCTGCGACCTGCGCGAGCGGGAAGCCCGCGATCTCGCTGGCCGTGATGCTCAAGTCCTGCGCCGCGATGGTCAGGTACTCCTCCTCGCGGCGGTTGAGCAGCGCGACGGCGCGCGGATCGTAGGCCGCGAGCCGGCAGCGCCCGAAGTAGTCGTCCACCTTGGGCTGTATCACGCGTACCGCGGCGGCCGCGGCCGCCGTGGCCACGCCCAGCGGGAGGATGCTGGCCGCATCCGTTTCGGACTTGGCGAACCAAGTGTCGAATGCCTCGCACTCGGCGAAGAAGTCTTCCGCCCGTGCCAGGTCCACGCCGGGCTTGCCCGAGCGGTCCAGAACCGTGCCCATGCACGCCGCGATCTCGACGATCACTTGTCGAGTGGCCAGGTCTGTTGCGGACTCGGGGATGATGACGCCATCACCGTTGAGCATGGTGGCGGAGAACAGGCGGTCCGCATCCGCGACGTCGGCGAGCGTGACGGCGGTGGCGTCCGGTCTTCCGGGATGGGCACAGATCCGCTGCGCGACGGTCAGCAGCGTAGGGTCGGCGATGGCCGAGAACTCGAGGGAGTCTCCGCCCTTGAGCAGTTCACCCGGGTCGCGGAGCATCGCACCCGCCCACTTCACCGCCGCGATCAGCTCGGGGGCCCGGATGCGGCCATCTCGGTCGGTGTCGATCAGCGCGGCGGTCTCGGCACTGAACTCGATGCCGGTGGTGGAGCAGGCGAGCGCGACCCAGAGCTTCAGGTCGAGCTGGTCGAGGTTCATGAGGTCCGCCCCGGTTTCGAGCTTGACCTGATCGAACCCGCCCGCGCGGAAGAATTGCCAAGTGTGCTGGGTCATGGGCCGTCCGGATGAGAGTGGACCGCGACACTAGCCATGGGGGCGAGGGCTCCGCAACTTCTCACGGGCGGCCGGTCCTACCAGAACATGACGACGGCCCGTCCGTGGGTGTTGTCGCCGGCCGCCCGCGGGCATTGGCGGCGCGGCCGGCGCAGGACTTAGACTGCGACTGAACTCCACCATCCCATCCCCCGGAGT
>CAZADU010000429.1:0-2193 GCA_964483945.1 uncultured bacterium | reverse complement strand
CGCTGTTGAACACGAACAGCGGCTCGTAGACTCCGGCCAGCGTGGGCCAGCGCGCGGAGGTGGCGGTGGTGAGTGGATTGAAGTTCCTCACCCAGGACGCTTGCTGCTCTTGCGACACGACGAGCGTGCCGGGCGGAAGGGGCTCGCGGGGGCGGGCGCAGCCGCTCGTGAGAAGCGCGAGGGCGGCAAGCGTCGCAGCGGCATGCAGGGCCCTCGGGGGCATCACTTCGCCCGGTAGACGCGCACGTAGTCCACGAGGAGCTGTTGCGGGAACGTGGTCGAGGCATCCGGGGGCCCGACGAAGCCGCCGCCCACGGCAAGGTTCAGGATGACGAAGAACGGATGATCGAAGACCCATCGCCCGTTCGCGGGCAGCTCACGCGGTGTCACCGTGAAGAACGCCGTATCGTCCAGGTACCAGACGATCTTGTTCGCAGACCATTCCACCGCGTACAAGTGAAACCCCCCGTCCAGCGTCACGCCGGGCGCGGTGTACGTGCGTGTCACCGCGCCGCCGCCGGAATACCCCGGCCCATGCAGGCTTCCGTGCAGCAGCGTCGGCTCCTGGCCACGGTACTCCATGATGTCGATTTCGCCGCAGGCGGGCCAACCCACCGAGCCGAAATTGCCGCCCAGCAGCCAGAACGCGGGCCAGATGCCCTGACCGCGCGGCAGTTTCATGCGTGCCTCGAACCGGCCGCCCGCCTGCTCGAACCGGCCGCGGGTGTTGATGCGGCCCGAGGTGTAGTCGCTGCCCAGCCACGATTCGGCGCGAGCCGTGAACACAAGGTTGCCCGAGCCATCGAGTGAAACGTTCTCGGGCCGCGACGTGTCGTACTCGAGTTGGTTGTTGCCCCAGTTCGTGCCGATGTCGTACGTCCACCGCGTGGAATCAGGGGGCTTCCCCGCGGGGCCCGTGAACTCATCCTGCCAGACCATCTCCCATGAGGGTTCGCTCGGGTTCTCGGTGCAGGAGAGAGAGGCCGCAAGCAGAGCCAGCGGCCATGCCGTGAGCGCCACCGATGCGCCCCAGCGCCAGACGCGCTTCATGCGGTGACCACGCGGGAGCGCGAAGTCGCGCCCGGGAACATGCGCAGGTCGGAGAGCGCAGCGTCCAGCACATAGGTGGCGGCACCGACGGCGATGGAGCGGGGCCCCAGTGCGCTCATCACGACATCGGCCGCCGCGAGCGAGCTGACCAGCGTGCGGTTGCGGATGGCGTCGCGGAGCGGTTCGATCAGGAGGTCGCCCACGCGCGTGAGACCGCCGCCGATGATGACGCGCCGGGGATTCATGAGGTTCAGCAGGCCGGCGATGGCGATGCCCAGGTGGATGGCCGCCTCCTGCACGATCCTCAACGCGAGCGGGTCACCGGCGATGGCCGCGTTCTCGATCGCCTCGATCGAGGGAGGCACCGCCGCCAGAGCGCTCCCCGGGTACTCCGGCAACAATTCCCGCGATCGCTCCACCAGCGCCGGTGCGCCCACGAACGTGGCCAGGCAACCGCGCAGACCGCACAGACAGGGCTTGCCGTGTGAATCGATGGCCACATGGCCGATCTCGCCCGCCACACCCGTGGCGCCGCGGTAGACTTGGCCGCGGACGAAGTGCCCCGAGCCCACGCCGGTCGCGACTTTCACGTAGGCGAAGTCGTCCACGCCCCGCCCGGCGCCCCACCAGTGCTCGGCCAGCGCGCCCAGGTTGGCGTCGTTATCCACGAGCAGCGGTACGCGATAGCGTGAGGTGAGCTCCTCGAATCCGCTCCGGCCGTGCCAGTCGGGGAGCACGATCTCGGAGAAGTGGTCCGGATGTGCGGGATCGATCGGGCAGGGGGCGGCGATGCCGGTGCCGACGAGCTTGCGGCGGCTGCCGGGCTTCTCGGCGATGCAGGCGGCGCACAGTTCGAGGATCAGCGCGCGCGTGCCCGAGGGGTCGGTGCGCACGGGGTGCAGTCGGTGCTGCCAGGCGAGCACCTGCCCGTGCAGGTCGATGAGCGTGACCGCGACGTGGGCGGCGCCCATGTCCACGCCCAGGATGTGGCCGGCGTCGTACTGGAACTCGAGCACGATGGGAGGGCGGCCACCCTGCGATGGGCCGACGCCCACCTCGGAGACGAGGCCGGTGGGCAGCAGTTCGTCCACGATCTCGGTCACCGTGGATCGCGAAAGACCCGTGCTGCGGGCGATGTCGGCA
>CAZADU010000428.1:0-3553 GCA_964483945.1 uncultured bacterium | reverse complement strand
AAGCCGTGGGTGGCGCTGCTCGTGGGCGTGAATGGCGTGGGCAAGACCACGTTCGCCGGCAAGCTGGCTGCGGCCTTCGCTCGCGAGGGCCGCAGCACGCTGTTGGTCGCCGCCGACACGTTCCGGGCGGCCGCCTCGGAGCAACTCGAGGTGTGGGCGGCGCGTGCGGGCGTCGAGATGATCCAGGCCGGAACGCCCAACGCCGACCCCGCCGCTGTCGTGCACGACGCGCTCGCCGCCGCCAACGCGCGCGGTAGCGACGTCGTGCTGGTGGACACGGCAGGAAGGCTGCACACCAAGCACAACCTGATGGCCGAGCTGGAGAAGGTGGCGCGCGTCTGCGCGCGTCAAGTGCCGGGCGCGCCGCACCACGTGCTGCTGGTGCTGGACGGAACGCAGGGGCTGAACGGGCTGGCGCAGGCGCGTGAGTTCACCCGGGCGGTGCCGGTCACGAGCCTGGCGGTGACCAAGTTGGACGGCACGGCGCGCGGCGGCGTGGTGCTGGCGATCGCCGGCGAGCTGGGCCTGCCCGTGAGCCTCGTGGGGTTGGGCGAAGGTGCAGACGACTGGCAGCCGTTCGATCCCGCCGCCTACGCGCGTGGACTGTTCGAGTCTCGCTAATTGCGCACCGTGCGGTGACCGCATCGAACGCGACACGGGCGCGAGCCGGAGCGTCACACCCGACTCGCGCCCGTGACAGGAACGCGTGCAGCGCGCTGCGGACTACTTCGTCGTGGGCGCGGACTTGGGCGCTGGCTTCGGCGCGGGCTTGGCCGGCTGCGCGGCGGCGCTCGGAGCCGCCTTGGCGGACAGGGGCTTGCGCAGGCGCTCAGGCACCATGCGCGGCACCTTGCCGCCGTGGCCGTAGTCCAGCAGCGTCGCCGCACCCTCGCCGCGATCGCGCACGGTAGTGGGCGTCGCATCGCCCGAGCGGCCGATGAGCCATGCCTTGCGCGTCGAGCCCGTCGTGATGTCCTCGCGCACCAGGCGCGTGATCGGTACGAGCGACGAATAATGGCTGGTGCGGTCTTCGCGCAACTCGGTGTACACGGTGCTGTCGCCCACCGCCGACGTGACCCCCGTGCCCTGCTTCATGAGCACTTTATCGACGGCAAACGTGCCCTTCGGCGTGGTCACCGTGTCAGGGCCCAGGGACTCGCGCGACCAGCTGATCGGGTTCATCACGTCGTGCCTTGCCTTGAGCGTGCTCGACGCGGGCTTGTTGATGTCGATTTTTGGAGAGCCGTCCTCATTGAGGAGCGTGATCATCTTGCGCGTGTACAACAGCAGGCGCTGGATGGCAGCAGTGTCCGAGAACGCCTCGTACGAGATGAGCGCGGCAAGTGCGCGCGGTGGCTGCCCCGGAGCTTCGACCCAGGTCTCGAGCCAGAACCCGGGGTCGCCCCAGAAGTCCTCCTCGCCTGCCACCAGCAGCGTCAGTTCGTAGTTGTCGGACATGCCCATCTCGCTCTTCCCGCTCATGCGGTAGCGGGCCCAGTCCCCGACCTTGAAGTTCGGCTTGTGGGAGTAGTCCACGAGCCCGATGCCATTGAACGAGGCCTGTCCCTGCGCGCGCGCGCGCGCGGGAAACAGTGGAGTGGCGAGGGCGGCGATCAGCAGCAGCGGGATGGCACGACGCATGCAGCGGTTCTCCCTGATTCTCCATGATGCTCGATGAGCGAAGTTGCGCCCGAAGGCTCCCGAAGGGCTCCGGCGCGTGATTCGAACGGGTCTGTGACCACACATCATGACAGAGCCGAATGCCCGCCGTGAAGGCCCGCCATCGCCCCCGGGGAGTTCCTGACATGGACATGGACGACCTGACACCCCCGGAACCTGTTCGCACTTCGCGCCGGCCGCGCTCGGGCGCGCCGCCGCCGGAGGGGCCGGCGACCGCGTGGCCCGAGGAACCCGAGGCGGTCACCGCCGCCCGCGCGCTGCGCCCCCGCGAGCGGCTGGGCGAGGCGGGCGCGGAGGCGCTCTCGGACGCCGAACTGCTGGCACTCGTCCTGGGCTCGGGTGTGGCGGGACGGAGTGCATCTCGTATGGGGCGCCAGCTCGCGCGTCACCATCCGTGTGAACTGGCCGGCTGGCCCCGCGCGCGTTGGCTCGCGGTCGCGGGTGTCGGCCCGGCGAGAGCCGCTGCACTGGTGGCCGCGTTCGAGCTGGGGCGGCGGGCGCACGAGCGGCCGGCCTGTCGCTCTCCGATCCGCGGGCCCGAGGACGTGCTGGCGCACGTGCGCGACCTGCCACGGGCGCGCCGCGAGCACTTCGTGGTGCTGCTCTTGAACGCGCGCCACGAGCTCGAGCGTCGCGAGACGGTCAGCATCGGCTCGTTGAACGCCAGCATCGTGCATCCGCGTGAGGTGTTCCTGCCGGCGATCCTGCACTCGGCGGCCAGCCTGGTACTTGTGCACAACCACCCAAGTGGGGACCCCGAGCCGAGCGAGGAGGACCTGAGCATCACGCGCCGGCTGATCGAAGTGGGGGAGCTGGTCGGCATCGGTGTGCTCGACCACGTCATCGTCGCCACGCGCGGCACGGTGAGCTTCCGGGCGCGACAGCTGCTGTGAGCGAGGGGCCGAGTCTCGCACGTGAACGTGTGCGTCAGGCCGAACCTGCGCGTAGCAAGCGAACGGTGCGGGGCCCCGCGGGGCCTCAAAGAATTACGGGAACACAACCAGCCGTCTGTGCTCCTGGTACTCGCCCGCAGTGAATCGGTAGGTGTAGACGCCGGCGGGCAGGCGCGAGCCACGGTTATCCTGTCTGTCCCAGGTCACGCTGTGCCGGCCGGGTTCGTAGGCGGCGTCGGCCAACACGGCGACTCGGCGACCGAGTAGGTCGAACACCTCCAGGCGCACGGTCGAGCGCTGCGGCAGCTCGAAGCCGACTCGCGTCTCGCGGCCGAAGGGATTCGGTTGGTTCTGCCCGAGCGCGAAGCGGAGCGGGCGGTCAACCTTGGGTCCACCCTGCTGGGAGAAGGTCCCCGAGGCCGACACGGCCGTGTGCTTGCCACCCACTTCCAGGAACCACTCGAGACGGGCGTCGCCCGCCGCTGCGACGGCGAACTCGCCCACCATGGACTCGCCCGGAGCGATGAGGGCACCGTCGCCCTCGAGCGAGGACCGCACCTCGCCCGCCGCTGAGTGGACCAGTGACGTGGGCTCGTACGCCGTGACGCTGGCTCCGTCTCCCGGTACGAACCGTGCGATGCCGTGCAGGCGATGGTCGCCGAGGAACACCAGCCGTAGCCGGCCGGCCGCGGGTACATCGTGCAGCGCGTCGCTCCTGAGATTGCGCGGATCATGGTGCGCGACTATGGCCCAGCCTTGTGCCGTCTCGCACTGGAGCTCGATGCCGGAGCGCTTGGGTGGCGCGACGAGTTGGGCGCCGCTCGTCACCAGTGCGATGCGGCCCGGAGTGGTGTCGGCGAACTCGACCAGCAGCGTATCGCCCACGTGGCCGTCGAATTCCATGTCGGCTGTGAGGGCGGTTGCGAGGTCACGCCCGTCGGGTTGGCGGATGGCGGCCGCGGGGACGAGGGAGCCCACCA
>CAZADU010000427.1:0-2402 GCA_964483945.1 uncultured bacterium | reverse complement strand
TGCGGCTGTCGCCACACTCGTCATCCTGTCGCTGGCCACGGCGGAGCGGCGTGCCCGAGTGCGTGAGACCGTGCAGGCCGGAGCAGGCCTATTACCGCTGTGGGCGGTCGCGTACACGCTCGCGATGCTCGCCGTGCGCCTGCGCGTCCATTTCGACGACGTCGGTGTGCGACTGCTCTCGCCTGCGCTCGCGGCCGCGGGGCTGGTCGTGGCGGGGCTCACCGCTAGGCTCGCGCCGCTGCCGCGCGCCGCGGTGAACGGCGCGGTGGCGCTCACGCTGCTGGCCTCGGCTGTTGTCGTGGGACTGCGCATCCGTGCCACGGCAGCAGCACCAGGGGCCTCCGGCCAGAGGAGCGAGTTCATGACCTGGCTCGCACGTGAGACCTCGCCGAGTGCCATCCTCATCGCCGAGGATGGCGTGGATCTGGCGTGGGCGCTCCGGCGCGAGCCCGGGCCGGCGCGGCGGCTGATCTCGTTCTCGCCTGCGCCGTACATGCGCCCGCTCACTCCGTCCGACCTCGCGAGGACCGCCGCGCTCTCGTCGCGCTGGTCGCGGCCGGGCGATCCGCCGCTGCGCGTCGTGGTGCGCGGCGAGGAAGCGGATGACGCGGCGTGGCGCGAACGATACGGCGACCCGATCGCCGACGCCGTGGCCGGGCGCATGCCGAGCGGCGATGGCCTCGTGCTCGAGCGCGTCCTCGATGGCAAGCGTATCCTGCGCTGGCGTGCGGTCGGCGAGCCGCGGGACGTCGCTCCGCCCGGTCGCTGACCGTGCCATGTGCCCTGTGGACTCGGGCGCGCGTCCTGTCCCATTCTGGCGGTCACCCTCGGAGGCCCCGACGATGCGCCGTCGCATGGAACTCGCCGCGCTCACGAGCCTGATCGTGCTCGCCTCACTCACGTCGCATGCCGAGAGCGGCCCGACCGCTTCGCCGACGGTGCCCGGCCCGGCCGGCAATGGCCGTGTGCGGCTCCCGAACGGCTGGTTCCTCTCACCGGCCGGCCGTCAGGTGGGCGTGGGCGACTTCCCGCTGGGGCTGGCGGTGAGCCCGGACGGTCGCATCGCCGCAGTGACGCACAGCGGTATGCACGCCAAGGGTCTCGACCTCGTGGATCTCGACTCCGCGAAGATCTTGCAGAACGTGCCGCTGGAGGAGACCTGGCTCGGCGTGGCGTTCTTGGACAGCGGCCGCACGCTCGCGGTGAGCGCCGGGCACACGAACCGCATCCTGCTCTTCCCCATTCGAGACGGCCGCGCCGGCACACCCGACACGCTGCCGGTAGGGCCACCGTGGTCCGCGGGCGGGCAGTACCCGCAGGGAAAGAAGATCGACTACGGGCCCGGTGCGATCTGGACGACCGGGCTCTCGGCGGACGAGACGCGGCAGCGGCTCTACGTGGTCGGGCGGCTCGATTCGGCACTCTATGTGGTGGACCTGCGCGCTCGCCGGGTGCTGCAGCGAGTGCCGCTCGGGGGCGTGCCCTACACCTGCCTTGCCTCGCGCGATGGCCGACGCGTGTACGTGTCGCTGTGGAGTCGTGCGGCCGTCGCAGTGGTGGACGCGGAGTCGTTCTCGATCAAGCAAGTGATCACCACCGGCTCGCACCCCACCGACCTCGCCGAAGACAGCTCCGGCACTCGGGTGTTCGTGGCAGAGGCCAACGAGAACAGCGTGTCCGTGCTGGACCTGGCGGCAGGCCGCGCCAGCGAGAAGCTACGCACTTCACGCGATCCCAAAGACCCGCCCGGCGATACACCCAACTCGCTGACGCTCGACGAGACGGGTGGGCGTCTGTACGTCGCGAACGCGGGTGCGAACCATGTCGCAGTTTTCGATGTGTCGCGGCCCGGCCGCTCCCGAGCCGCCGGGTTCCTGCCAGTGGGCTGGTACCCGACCGCCGTGCGCATGCGGCCCGGCCGCGGTGAGCTCCTGGTGGCGAACGGCAAGGGCGCCGGCTCCACACCCAGTGCCGCCACGCGGCCGGACACGGGTGCCTGGTGCCGCTACGTCACCTACAGCCCCGCGGCACGCGGCTCGCTGTCGCTGGTGCGCGTGCCCTCGGCGGCGGCACTCGAGAAGTTCACCCGCGAGGTGGCGGCCAACACACCCGAGACGCGCAGGCGCAAGAGGAAGCCACCCATCACGCACGTGTTCTACATCATCAAGGAGAATCGCTCGTACGATCAGCTGCTCGGTGACTTGCCCCAAGGCAACGGCGACTCCTCGCTGTGCCTGTTCGGCGAACAGGTCACGCCCAATCACCACGCGCTGGCACGCGAGTTCGTGCTGCTCGACAACACCTACTGCGACGCCGACGGCAGTGCTGACGGCCACAACTGGGGCATGGGCGCGTTCTCGACCGACTACGTCACCAAGGGCGTGGCGAGCGGCAAGCCGATC
>CAZADU010000426.1:0-7993 GCA_964483945.1 uncultured bacterium | reverse complement strand
CGCTCCAGGCCGCCCACGCGTGGTCGGTGGCATCGGTGAGCGGCACGAGGGCGACGTGCGTGCGCGGTGGTTCGCAGGCGCGCCTGGCGGGCGCCGCGCTCGCCGGGGTGGACGTGGCGAGCACGGCGAACCACAGCGCCAAGCGCAGTGCGCGGGCCGCGATGTTCTGGCGCGGACGAGCAGGACGGGGTTTCAGGGGAGGCTCCGGTCAGGCCCCGCCGGCGCGGGGGGCGTGCATGCCTGCGGCTCGGACGTCTCCGGCCGCACCTCACGCTCAGTGCACGCTTCGGACCACTCTCGATGCGGCGCATCTGGTTGCCGCGCAGCGGCGGCCGCGCGACTCCGAGGCCCGCGACTGGGGAGCCGCGCCCAGCCGAGGGTGCGCTCACCCGGAACGGCACCCCGCGCGGCCTCCGCGCCATGGAGGACGATGGCCCCGGCGTGCGGTCAGCCGCACGCGCTGGGTCCGCTCACTCGCCCGGGCATGCCTGCGAGTTCGTCGCGATCAGCGCGGCATCACCAGCGGGTTGCCGGGTTCCTCGCCCGCGAGTTCCGGCGGGTACTCGGCGGGCAGCTCGCGCAGGCTCTCGATGAACAGCGGCACGTCGGCCGACAGTTCGCTCAGCGCCTCGGGCCCCTCGGCGACTTTGAGGATCTCGTACAGCGTCGTGCGCTGCGCCGGCGTGAACCCGGACTCGCGGATGAGCGTTTCGATCTCGGCCACGGTGGTCTTGTTCACGTGGCCGGTGGCGAGGTGCACGTTCTCCTCGAACAGCGTGCCGCCGAAGTCGTCCGCACCGAAGTGCAGGGCGATCTGCCCGGCCTTCTTACCTTCGCTGAACCACGACGCCTGGATGTGCTCGAAGTTGTCGAGGTAGAGCCGGCTCGCTGCCAGCACACGGAAGTACATGCCGGCGCCCGCGATGTGCGGCACCTTGGATTCCATCGGCGTGTTGCCGCGTTTGTAGCTCCACGGCACGAACGCCGTGAACCCGCGCGTCGCATCTTGAAGTTCGCGGATGTAGCCCAGGTGCTCGATGATCTCGTCGGGGGTCTCGACGTGTCCGTACATCATCGTGGCCGTGGACCGCATGCCCGTCTGGTGCGCGAGGCGGTGCACGTCCAACCAAGCCTCGGGCCCGCCCTTCTTGACCGAGATGCGCTTGCGCACGCGTGTGGCGAGGATCTCCGCCCCACCCCCGGGCAGCGTGCGCTGGCCGGCCTCGTAGAGTGCTTCGAGTACGCCGCGCAGGTCCAAGCCGCTCACCTCGGCCATCTGGTGGATCTCGGGTGCCGAGAAGAAGTGCGGCGTGATCTCCGGGTAGCGTTTGCGCGCTTCGCGCACGATGGAGGTGTAGAAGGCCCAGGGGATCTCGGGGTTCAACCCGCCCTGCAGCAACACGGTGGTGGCACCGAAGCGGCGGGCGTTCTCCATCATGCCCATCACGTCCTCGACGTCGTGCGTGTAGCCGTCTGCGGCGGGCTTGCCGGGTTTGCGGTAGAAAGCGCAGAAGTGGCAGTCCACCGTGCACCAGTTGGTGTAGTTGGGATTGGTGTCGATCACGTACGTGACGATGCGCGGGTCACAGCGGCGCATGCGCACGTCGTTCGCGAGTGCGCCCAGTTCCACGAGCGGGGCCTCGGTGAGCAGGTGCACGCCCTCCTCGGGCGTGAGGCGCTCACCTCGCGACACCTTTGCTTCGATGCGATTCCACACGGTCGGGGGGCTCCTAGGGGCTCGGGACTGGCGGTTCAGCGCGGCGCAAGACACCGCGCGGCGCGCGCGCATCCGGCGCCGACGGGCGAGGATACAATGCCGCCGGCGTCTGCATCCAGCGCGGGCGGGCGACTACAGGCCCTGCCCTCGCCTGGGCGCCCCTAAAACGGCGCAGCGCCCGCTTCCTGAACGGAAGCGGGCGCTGCGAACGGATGGAGCGGAAGGGCGCTATTCCTCGCGCCAACTCAGCGTCACGAACTGACCGCCGAACTTCGCCAGGGCCTGGTTGATGGCCTCGCTGGAGTAGAGAATCGTCATGCCACCATTCGCTTTGATGTCGGTCTCGCCGTTCACGATGATGCCACCGAGGACCCAGGCCGCGCCGTTGATCATGAGATCACCTTCGACATAGATGAGGCCTCGGTACTCGAAGCCGGCGTTCAACTGCAGGTCGCCATCCACGTACAGGAAGCCCTCACCTGTCACGCTGTGCAGCGCCAGATCCGTGGACCGGTCCTGCGTGACCGTGTTGCCGTCCCAATAGTAGACGCCGTTCCAACTCGAGGGGGCCGCGTTGATCCCGCCCCCCATCCAACCCCAGTACTCGGCCGCGGACATGGTGAAGGCTTCCCACGGACCGGCATAGAATCCCGTCTGATTCTGCGAGAAGCCCGACGGCGAACCCGCCGCACCTGAAGCACCGCCGCCGCCGATCCCGCCCGTACTCCAAGCACCCGGCAGGTGCCCGCTCGCGGCCTCGTTGTCGACGCAGTGTGTGGCGTCGCCAGGCATCACGCCGCGCCCGTCGCTGCCGTCATCGTAGGGCGTGTTGGCGCGATGATCGTAGCCGCAGATGAAGGCATTACCGATGAAGTCGATGGGGATGTCGGCGGCCAGGGCGGCGCGACAGTTCACGTTGAACGGCTTCTGGATGACCTCGGCCACGACCGACCGCCTCGAGGTCCCCACCCGGCCGGTGGAGCGGACCACGTAGACCGGCAGGCCGGTCGCCGTATTCATCGCGGGGTTCCGCGTCTGGTCGTAGCGCATCACCAGAAGACCCGTCGGGTCCTTCTTCCACGACACCGACAGCACATCGGGCCCCCGGCCGGGCGTGGTGTAGTCCAGGTACTGGCCCACCGGCTGCCCGGTGGCGAGTGCGGTGCTGTCCGCTCCGAGCACCGGGACGCTTCCGGCCAGGGTGTTGAAGACCTGGAAGACGTCGTCTGCGTCGGCGGGGCTCATGCCCGACTCCTGGTTCTTGATGCGTGCCAGTGCCTCACCCACGCCCGCCTCGGCGATGTTCAGTGTCTCGCGCATGCGCTGGTCGTTGCCCGCGAGCGAGCGATTGATGCTCGCTCCGGCCATGAGCACCAGGCCCAGCAGTGTCATGACCAGCAGGACCAGCATCGCCATCACCAGCGCGATGCCACGCTCGTTCGTCTGCACCAGCGGTCGGTTCATGTGCGCACCGTCATCATCGGATGAAGATCACGAGCTGACCGGTCGTCGCGCTGGACTTCACACCGACCGCGAGGTCGGTGAGATAGGGCGATGGCGGGGTCGTGGTATTCAAGCCGTAGTTGAAGTTGGCGGAAGTGATCGCTGGCACCATGTTCACGATCGCACCGCTGGACGGATCCACCCCGCCGGTCGGGATGAGCCCCAGATCCATGTAGTAGATCGCCACGCCACCACCGTAGCCCACGGTGGAGGTGCGGTAACCGACCGCGAGGTCGGCACGCGAGGCGTTGCCACCGAAATCTCCGGTGCTCATGCTCATGACCGGGCCCGACGTATTGATCGCCCGGACGATGCTGTACGACCACAGGCTCGAGGCGCCCGTGTTCCTGAACTGGTAGATCATGCCCTGTGACGTGCTGCGCTGCGTGCCGACGAAGATGTCCCTCCAGCCGTCGCCGTCCGAGTCCAGGCAGGACACGGTGGTGGGCGTGTTGCCGCCGAAGGACACGCCGTAGCGCGCGACGAAGCGGGCACCCGCCGAGCGACCGGCGTTCTCGAACACGAACATCTGGCCGTTGAAGTCGCTCGTGCGCGCCGACACGATCAGGTCCCGGTCGCCATCGTTGTCCATGTCGGACAGCGTCATGCCCGTGATCTCGCCCAGGATCGACGAGTACGCCATGCTGATGGTCTCGTCACGACTGAACGTCGGGCTCGCTGTACCGCTACTGAGCCACACCTCGATCGAACCCTGCCCCGGTGTCGGCGACTTGGTGCCCACGATGATGTCAGGATGCCCGCTACCGCCCACGTCCATCGTCACCACAGCAGTCACATCGCCAGCGTTCGCCGTCATGTAGTTCCCGCCCGGGCTGTAGCTGGTGGGCAGGTAGCCTTCGTTGTTGTTCGAGCCCTGCGTGAACCACACGAAGAAGTTGCCCGCGGCCGAGAAGCGCGTGCCCGTGACCAAGTCGGGCCGGCGAGTGTTGTCAATCTGGTCCAGCGTGTCGACGGCCATGGCCAGCACCGAATTCGGCGCCAGCCTCGAGTAACCCTCGGAGTTGTTGGGCGGGTTCGCGAACAGCGGCGAGTTTGCGAACAGGTTGAACCACACCGAGACGTTGTCCGTCGAGCCGGCGTCAGCGCCGAGGATCAAGTCGTGGTCGGCTCGCGCCTCGTTGGTCTTCTTGCCGTTCCAGTCGGCCTCGATGAGGTCGGTGGACGTGAGCGAGAGCACGCGGTTGGCCGTCAGCGTGATGACCTGGAAGTTGGCGAGGCCAAAGTTCTTGTTGGGAACGGTCGAGCCATCGGTCACCCAGATGCCACCCAGCGATGTGCTGCCGGTGGGGAAGTACCCGGTCGGCGGCACGACGTAGGCCGAGTAAGGCTGGGTGTGCGGCGGATCGTTCACCGGGACCTTCACGTCATAGTCGCCCGAGGCATCCGTGTAGGCATAGCCCGACAAGGTGGCGCCACCGTCCTTCGTCACACCGACCCAGACGTCGGCCTTGCCCGCCTCGGACCCGTCCAAGGCGCCGTTGCGGTTGGCGTCCACGAAGACCTTGCCGGCGACGTGGCCGACATCCGCCATCGACAGACCGAACTCGACGGTTTCGCTGCCACCGTTCGGCATGCTGCTGCTATGCGGATTCGAGGTCGTGACGACCATCGAGTCCGGCGGGCTGCAGGTGACGCTGTATGCGCCGACTGTAGTGAACAAGCTGAGCTGACCGCTCGCGTTCGTAACGCCTTCATTGCCTTCCGGCGAGCCGGGCGAGATCGTCATGCGGATCGACGGAAGGCCCAGTTCGAGGCCATCCCTGTTGCCGTTGGCGTTCTCGTCGTGATACGCGCGCACGACGACCGTGCCACCCGAGCGGGCCGAGTCGGCGAACGAGCGCGTGATCGCAGCGTCCACGACCGTGATCGCGAACGAGTCCGGGTCCATGGCAACGCTGTACCCGGGCGGCGGCATGTGCTTGAGCACATAAGCACCCGCCGGCGCCCGGAGCTGGTAGAGACCCGACACGTTCGTATAGGAGAGGTAGGAACCCATCCTCACCATCGCGTTCTCGATGCCGGGCTCACCGACGTCCTGCGTGTGATCACCGTTGATGTCGTTGAAGACGTAGCCCGACACCATGTAGGTCGTCGCACCGAAGTCCGGCACGCTGCGCGCCGCGTTCACCTCGGTCTTGATGATGGTCTGCGGGAACTGACCTTTGGCGTCCGGACGCGAGGCCGAGGCCGTCACGCGCAATTCGATGCGCTGGATGTCCGCGAGCCGGTTCTGCGGCACAGGACCCGTGCTCCAGTCCCAGGCCGTATTCGAACCGCGCATGTAGACGTTGAACAGCGGGGGCACGCCGGCATCACCCGGCCGGCGCACGAGGGCAACGCGCTCGGTCAGGCCGCCGTTGTCATTGTCCACGTTGTTCGTCGAATCGCCGTACACCTGGCGCACGAGCACATAGTCGTTGGGGTTGGCCGTGGCGGACGCGTCGGCGCCCTGCGGCGCCGAGATGTCGCCGGCGTCCACGATGCCGTCGTTGTTCACGTCGAGCGTATAGCGGATCAGCTCGGCACCGGTGCGGTAGCGCCCCGGCGGTGCGTAGGCCGTGCCGTCGAGCGGAAAGGGCCGCGGCGTGTTGGCCGGGTCATAGGCCAGAGGGGCTACCGGGCCGGCATTGTTGTCCGGGTACGGGTACTGGTTCTGCGACAGGATGATCTCCTGTGAGTCCACGTACGCGATGGCCGGCTGCGGCGGCGTGAAGTCGCGGTCCGAGCCATAACCGGCGGTACGGATGTCGCGAGCCATGAGGTCGAGTGCAGCACGCGCCGACATCTCGCTCTCGATGCGCATGGTCGTCCGATGCTTGCTCTTGGCCGAGTTCTGCAGCACCACCGTCACCGCCACGGCGACGAGCGCGAAGATGACCAAGGTCATCATGAGTTCGACGAGCGTGAAGCCCGCCGATGAGGACCAGCCGGAACGGGTGCAGCGAAGAGAAGCACGCATCGGAATCACCGCCTCACGTAGGTGGTCGCCGTCACGCTGCGAGGGCCCGAACCGGCACCCCTGTAGCTGACCGTCACGTCGACCTTCTTCAGGTTATTGAGCGATCCTGTCATCGTGGTCACTTGGTGGAACCGCAGCCATCGGCCGCTCTCGAGAGAGTCCATGGCGGTACCCGCCGGGTGACGTCCGTCCGTGAGCAAAGGGTCCGACCAGTTCCTTCCGGTGATGCTCTCCAGCCGCTCCTGGGCGTAGTAGTTCGCCCCGATGAGCAGCCGGTCCTGCACCTGCGAACGCGCGCTTTCGGGGAACATCCGCCCCAAGGCGAGCACTCCGATGGCCAGCACCACGAGCGCGATGAGCAGCTCGACGAGGGACATCCCGCGTTCCTTCGCGAGAGACGCTGGGCTGGTGTGCACGGGGTTCATACTCCTAGCGGACCAGCGCCATACCGGAGATCTGGATGCTCACGGTATCGCTGGCGCCGACGCGGTTGACGAACACGACCATGCCCGAGGTGCTCACCCGGCCGTCGCGGCTGAGTGTCAGGGTCGTGGGATTGGCCGAAGCGTATGTGACTCCGTTCGGGAGCCGGCTGTTATTGCTGTAGCCTTGGCTGACGCAGGTCCAGCCTGCGGGAGCGCTCGTATTGAAGTTGAGGACCACGTTCTGCCCCGTGGACATGGCTCGCGAACGCTGGAGATGGATCGTCTGCACCAGGTTCTCGGCCGAGCCTCGCAGCGCCTGGGTCTGTGCATAGCGCCGGTACTGCGGAATGCCGAAGCCCACGAGCATCCCGATGATCGTGATCACGATCATCAGTTCCACGAGCGAGAAACCCTTGCTGTCGTGCGTGGCGGGTGTCATTCGCAGTGCCTCGGGGAAACGGTTCGACGGCATGACGCGCGGACGAATCACCCCTCGGCTATCGGCAGGCCCGGTCGCGGACTGAACTGACGAGATGCTCCGAAGGGGTGCGCCCATGGACCGCCCGTGGCCGGGTTGGCCATGGGACAGCCCCTCACGCTTACTGCACGAAGCCTGCCAACCGCTCCGCAGCACTCCCTGCGATTCGAAACGCGGTGCTTGGGTGCATCTCGAAACGCTTTGGGCGCTCTTTCCCAGCCGTTTCCTGACGAAGCGTGAAAATCGAGGGACCGATTCGTGCGGGCTGCGTGCGACCGATCGGGAGCCGGATCGTCGCGACAGATGCACCGCAAGGCTCGCGCTGGGTGAAAGCGCGCAGCGAAACGCGCGGTTCCGCGCAGCAGACGGAGGCGCTTCCTCGATCTGCGCATGGGAAAACGGCCGGCGCGGGGCATCGCGCCCCGCGCCGGCCGTTCGTGCCACGGGTGCCTATTGCGTCAGCGGCCGTCCCCGTCGAGCAGGTTGCCGAGGCCGCCGAAGAGGGATCCCTGCTCGCGCCCGCCACGCCCCGTCTGCGGTGCCGCCGCGAAGATGCGGCTCGCCAGTCGCGAGAACGGCAGCGACTGCAGCCACACCTTGCCGGGACCGCGCAGCGTGGCGAGGAACAGGCCCTCTCCGCCGAACAGCACGGTCTTCACGCCGCCGGCCAACTGAATGTCGTAGTCCACGCTCGGCTGCATCGCCACGATGCAGCCGGTGTCCACGCGCAGCGTCTCGCCCGGAGCCAGTGTTTTCTCCTCGAGCGTGCCGCCCGCGTGCACGAACGCCCAGCCGTCGCCGGTGAGCCGCTGCAAGATGAAACCCTCGCCGCCGAACAGCCCGGCGCCGAACCGACGCGTGAACGCGATGCCGAGCTGCACGCCCTTGGC
>CAZADU010000425.1:0-3250 GCA_964483945.1 uncultured bacterium | reverse complement strand
GGCATCACGCACCACCCTTGGCGCGCGGAGGACCAGCAGCACGCGCACGGGTCGCGGTTCGCGCGGAACCCGCCGCCCCGGCGGAGCCCGCTGCGGCCGCGGCTGCGGGCGTGGCCAGCGCGCGGCGCTTGGCGGGTGCGGCCGGCACGGCGCGGCGGTGACCCTGCCGCTCGATCGACTCGGCGAATGCGCGGAACCATGGCCGCGAATCATGCGGCCCCGGGCTCGCCTCGGGGTGGTACTGGCACGAGAGCACGGGCAGCGAGCGGTGCACCATGCCCTCAAGCGTGTGGTCATTGCCGCTGAAGTGCGTAAGCTCGAACTCGCCCGCGCTCAGCGTGTCGCCGTCCACCATGAAGCCGTGGTTCTGGCTCGTCACCTCGACCACACCCGTGCGCCGGTCGATGACCGGATGGTTGCTGCCGCGATGGCCGAACTTGAGCTTGCGCGTCGTCGCCCCGAACGCCAGGCCCAGCAACTGGTGCCCGAGGCAGATGCCCAGCGTGGGCAGCTTGCGCGACAGCTCGCGCGTGGTGGCGATGGCGAAGTCGAGTGGCTCGGGGTCGCCAGGACCGTTCGAGAGCAGCACGCCGTCCGGTGCGTAGCCGAGCACGTCGTCGGCAGTCGTTCGCGCCGGCACCACACGCACGCGGAACCCCTCGGCGCGCAGCCGGCGCAGGATGTTGTACTTGACCCCGAAGTCGAGCGTGACCACGAGCGGCTTGTCGCGGTCGGCGGTGGGCTCGCTTAAGACCGGGCCTTCCGCGCCCCACCAGTAGGGCTCGACACAGGTGACCACGTCGGCGAGGGCCAGGCCTTCCATGCGCGGGCTCGTGCGCGCCTTGTCCACCAACTCATCGGCGTTCGTGCTGAGGGTGGACAGGCAGCCGCGCATGGTGCCCTGGTCGCGCAGGTGGCGGGTGAGTGCTCGCGTGTCCACGCCCGAAAGCCCGGGCAGGCCCTTCTCGGTGAGCAATCCGTCCAGCGTACCCGTGGCACGCCAGTTCGAAGGTATCTCGCAGATGTCGCGGCACACCATGCCCTGCGCGCGCAGCGTGCTGCTCTCCCAGTCCTCGTCGTTCACGCCATAGTTGCCGATCAGGGGATAGGTGAACGTGAGGATCTGGCCGCAGTACGAAGGGTCGGACAGCACTTCCTGGTAGCCGGTCATGGCGGTGTTGAACACCACCTCGCCGGTGGTTTCGGCGTCGGCACCGAACCCGTCACCTTTGAACACGCGACCGTCCTCGAGCGCCAGCATCGCGGGGCGGCGCTTCATCGGGCGGCCCCCTCGGCGGCGGGGCGTTCGAACGCCACATCCGCGGCACTGTGCGTGACGCGGCCCTCAAGCATGGTGACCAGCACGCGGCCCTTGAGCTTCCAGCCCGAGAACGGCGTGTTGCGTCCCTTGGTGTGGAACGCCGCGGGATCCACCGTCCACTCGCCCTTGGGATCGAACAGCACCAGGTCGGCCTGCGAGCCGGGCTCGAGCGTGACTTCGGGAAGATTGAAGATCCTGCGCGGCGCTTCGGTCCACAACTCGATGGCGCGAGCGAGCGGGAGGTGCCCCGGCTCGACCAGGTAGGTGAGCGTGAGAGCCAGTGCGGTCTCCAGACCGACGATGCCGAACGGTGCTTCGCTGAACGGGCGCGACTTCTCATCGGCGGTGTGCGGCGCGTGGTCGGTGGTGAAGCAGTCGATCGTGCCGTCCACGATGGCGGCGATGCACGCCTCGCGGTCAGCCTCGGAGCGCAGCGGCGGGTTCATCTTGGCCGACGTGTCGTAGTCGCCCACGGCCTCGTCGGTGAGCACCCAATAGTGCGGGCAGGTCTCGCCCGTCACGCGCAGCCCGCGCCGCTTGGCGTCGCGCAGAGCGTCGAATGACGCGCGATACGAGAGGTGCGCGAAGTGCACGCGACCGTCGGTGAGCTCGGCCAGGTCGGCGTCGCGCCGGCACATGATGCTCTCGGCTTCACCCGGGATGCCGCGCAGCCCCAGCCGCGTGGCGGTGAACCCCTCGTGCATCACACCGTCACCCTTGAGCGACGGGTCCTCCTCGTGGCAGATGATCGGCAGCCCGGACGGCCGCGCGTACTCGAGCGCGCGGCGCATCATCGCGGCACTTGTCACCGGGCGGCCGTCGTCGCTGAACGCCACGGCGCCGGCGGCGGCGAGCGCTTCGAGCGGGGCGAGTTGCTCGCCCTTCTGCCCCACGGTCACCGCCGCGATCGGCAGCACTTCACAGTGCCCCGCGGCCTCCGCGCGGCGGCGCACCCATTCCACCCATGCCGGCGTGTCCACGACCGGGTCGGTGTTGGGCATGCACGCGATGGACGTGAACCCGCCCGCGGCGGCGGCGAGCGTGCCCGACTCGATGGTCTCCTTGGGCGTCTGGCCCGGCTCGCGCAGGTGCACGTGCAGGTCCACGAGCCCGGGAGCGATGACCGCGCCACGCGCGTCGAACATGCGCGCGTGCTCACCGGGGTGCTTGGAAAGCGGTACGACCACACCGTCCTCGACCGCGAGCGTGAATCGCTCGCCGGTGCGCCAGTGGGTGACGTTCTTGAACAACGTGAGCGCGCTCATCGGGCCGCCACCGGAGACGTGAACCCGTGCGGGCGGCGCGTGGCGTCAGCACAGCGGCGCAGTACGGCGCAGCGCACCGCAACGCCGTTCGCCACCTGCGCCAGGATGCGCGCGCGCAGGCCGTCAGCCACCTCGTGCGCCAGCTCCACACCGCGATTGACCGGGCCAGGGTGCAGCACCACCGCGTGCGGGGCCAGCAGCTGCAACCGCTCGGGGCTCAGTCCCCAGACGCGCGCGTACTCGCCGAACGACGGCAGCAGTCCCTTCTCCATGCGCTCGCTCTGGAGCCTCAGCGCCATCGCCGCATCGGCGCCGGCAAGCGCGTCTTCGATGTTGTCCGCCACGTCGCAACCCAGCAGCTCGACGTCAGCCGGCAGCAGCGTGCCCGGGCCGCACACGGTGACGCGCGCGCCGAGCGTGGTGAGCCCGGCGATCGCCGAGCGCGCCACGCGCGAATGCGCGATGTCGCCCACGATGACGAGACTTCTACCTTCGAAGCGGCCGTCCCAGGCGTCGTGCAGCGTGAGCAGGTCGAGCAATCCCTGCGTGGGATGCTCGTGCATGCCGTCGCCCGCGTTGACCACTCCTATGCTTTCCAACTGCCGCGCCAGCCACGCCGGTGCGCCCGAGGACGGGTGACGCACCACGACGAGTGCGGCGCCCA
>CAZADU010000424.1:0-2366 GCA_964483945.1 uncultured bacterium | reverse complement strand
ACGAGGAATACGACGACCTGCGCCGGGCACAGGCGCTCCTCGGCCACGCAGTGCCTTCGGGCGACCCCGCACTGGTCTACGCGCGCGCGATGAAGCTCTACCTGGCATTCCTCGAGAAGCAGCGTTTCGGCGTGAAGCGTGGCGTGGCGGCGGCAGGCAGGGCCACGAGCGCAATTGTGCCAGCGACAAGCGATGCCGCCGCCGGCTCACGTGCGCAGGAGCAAGTGGACCATGTGCGCTGTGGCCGCGGGATTCCCGAAGCGATGCGGGGCCTGGTCTGGGACCGCGACGGCGGCCGCTGTGCGTTCGTGAGCGCGGACGGACATCGGTGTGACTCGACGCAACGGCTCGAACTGGACCACATCACGCCCCTCGCCAAGGGTGGCAGGAGCACGCCTGAGAACCTTCGCGTTCTGTGCCGCGCGCACAACCAATACGAGGCCGAGCGAGTGCTCGGTAAAGAGCACGTGCAGCGGCAGCGCGAGCTGGCGCAGCGCGAGCGGGCACGAGACAAGGTCGCGGCCAGGGCCGACGCGGCACGAGACGAGCTCGCGGCTAAGGCGAACGCGGTACGAGTCAAGCTCGCGGCCAAGGCCGACGCAACGCGAGCGAAGACGCGTGATGCAGCGAGGCAGGCTCGCCACAACGACATCCACGGAGCGCTGCTCGGCCTGGGCTTCAAGGCCGCCCAGGCAAAGTTCGGCGCTGAGCTGGCGGATGCCATGCCGGAGGCGTCGCTCGAAGCGTGCGTGAGGCACGCGCTGACCGTTCTCACCCGCCCGTTGGCGCTGCGCGGCGAACGGATGGCGAGGTGCACGGCGTAAGCGCAATGGGTCGAAAGCTGACCGGTGCCAGTGACACGCGCCCGCTCGTACAGCGCGGCGAGCGGATGGCGACGTGCACGGCATGAGCGCCATGGGTCGAGTACCGGCCACTCCCGCCACGCACCGTCTCGATTGACCGTACAGCTGGGACTAGACCGTCCGCCCGAGTACCTCAGCGATGGTCTTGATCTGCTTCACCAGCTCGGTGAACTGCTCGGGATAGAGCGACTGGGCGCCATCCGAGAGCGCGCGGTCGGGGTCGTGATGCACCTCGATGATCAGCCCGTCCGCTCCGGCCGCGATGGAGGCGCGCGCCATCGGCGCCACCTTGTCGCGGATGCCGGTGCCGTGCGACGGGTCCACGATGACCGGCAGGTGTGAGAGCTCCTTCACCACCGGGACCGCGTTCAGGTCGAGCGTGTTGCGCGTGTAGGTCTCGAACGTGCGGATGCCGCGCTCGCACAGGATGACCTGACGATTGCCCTGCGCCATCACGTGCTCGGCCGAGAGCAGCCACTCCTCGATCGTGCTCGAGAGCCCACGCTTCAGCAGCACCGGCTTCTCCGTGTGCCCCACCTCGCGCAGCAGTGCGTAGTTCTGCATGTTGCGGGCGCCGATCTGCAGGATGTCGGAGTAGCGCGCGAGCAGTCCCACCAGCTGCGGCTCCATCACCTCGCTCACCACGGCCAGCCCGTAGGCGTCGGCCGCGCGACGCAGGAGTTTCAGGCCCTCTTCGCCCAGCCCCTGGAACGCGTAGGGTGAGGTGCGCGGTTTATAAGCACCGCCTCGCAACACGGTCGCACCGGCCGCGGCCACCGCCTTGGCGATGGTGAACACCTGCTCCTCGCCCTCCACGGAGCAAGGCCCCGCCATGATCGCGAGTTGCGGGCCGCCGATGGCGACGCGGCCCACCGAGATCACGGTGTCATGCGGATGGAACGCGCGGCTCGCGAGCTTGAACGGCCGGGACAGCCGGGTGACCGACTCCACGGCCGACCAGCCGGCCACTTCGGCCCAGTCCACTGCCGAGGAGTCGCCCACCGCGGCGATGCGCACGCGGCGGTCGTACTCGGTGCGGTGCACGGCAAGCCCGGCCATACGCAGACGCGTGATGGCGTCCGCGGCGGACGACTCGGGCGTGCCGGGCTTGAGTACGACGAGCATGGGGAGCTACCTCGGTGCGAACAAAAAGCCCACGCCGACCGGCATGGGCTGGAAGATCGGGTTCGTGGGGCTCGTCAACGGGCGAACGCGATCTCCCGGCCACGCCACGAGGCGCGCCAGGGCCACGTCGGGATCCGATCGGAGAGATGCAGGACAGCCTCCACTGATGCCTGAGGGACGAACGTGCAAACAGCGTAGCGCACTGGACTTGCAAGGGTCAACGCAGCGCTCGTCGAGTGTGCCTCCGCAGTGATTCTGTCATGGGCTAACTCCGCAGTGAGAGTGTCACCCCCATGGACGACATGCTCATGGGAGTTCGGGATGCCCGGCGGCTGGGCCAGGTCGAAGCCGCGCGACGAGGAGACACGACGAACCTGA
>CAZADU010000423.1:0-4528 GCA_964483945.1 uncultured bacterium | reverse complement strand
GCTCGCCTGGATCCCAGACGCCGTTGCCCTGGCCGTTGCCGGGTGTGGTCGGGTCGTTGTCGGTGCCGTAGTCGAGCCAGTCGCCGGGTTTGAGGCCGCCCGGGCGCGGCGTGACGGGGATGTCGTTCACACCCACCCACGTCAGCGTCACACCCAGCGCCGAGCGGCGGTCCTCGCCGCTGGCGATGGGCCACACCATGCTCGCGAAATTGTGGTTCACCAGGCTGCCGAACTGCTCCGCGTGCTGGAGAAACGCCTCCTTGTAGGGCAGGTAGACCATGCCCGAGGGGTTCCAGAACGGCGCGGTCGCGTCATCTGCGATGGCCGAGAACGCCGCACCCATGCCGACCGCGCGCGCGCCCACGGGGATCTTGAGGAACTCGGCGGCATACTTGTCGGCCGCCGCGGGGACGGCGAGCAACAGCGTGAGACCAGCGGCCAGCAGGACTCGGATCGGCTTGTGGCTCATTCATCTCCCCGGAAAGCGCACGCGTGCGAAGCGGACGGGGAAGCGTAGGAGCCGCTCCGATCAACTGTCAACCGGTCGGTCCATGGGACGCCACTCGGGCATGCTCGCCTCGCCGATCGGCTTGGCGATACGCCACTCTCCGCGCTGCCGCACCAGTTCGTTGCCGAACCGGAACATGCGTTCCTCACCCGTCCACGAGTCACGGTAATGCACCTCGTAGGAGATCATGACGCGGTCCGCCGAAACCGCCAGTGAACGGTACCCCGTCAGCCACAGATCGTCAGTGGCCGGAAGGAACCACACCGAACCCGGCATGGGCACGTCGTGTCGTCCATCGATGAAGCAACTCCAGGCCGCATCCGCGTCACCCGAGCGCAGCGCGTCCCAATACGTCTGGAGCGTCGTGCCCGGCAGCCGGAAGCGGCGGTCCACCCGCGATTGCTCGCCCTGCCCGAGCAGCGACGCCGCCACGAGCAGGACCGCGAGCCAACCGCGGACGCCGAGTCGGCGGCCCTCGGGAAGGCGCGCGAGACCAAGTTCCATTACCCCGAGTGAGGCGTCTGGGGTCCCGAGGGTTCGGTAGGGGACGGGTTGGAGCAGTTCGAGGCGCAAGTTCCGGCGAGTGGGGCTCGCCGGCCGGGACCGTCCTGGACCGAGCCGACGGAAGACTGCGGGAGGGGCCGTCGAGTGGCCCCTCGCGGGGGTGCTGATCGAAGAAGCTTGCAGGTCCTGTACCGCATTACGCACGATTCACAGCGAACAGGCACTGCTTCCATCAACGGATTCAGCGGTACGACATAAGTCTATGCTCAGCGGCGACGTCCACGTGAAGGATTTTTTCCGCTCGCGCGTCCGGGTGGGGCGGAACGTGCGCTGCCACGTCGCGCGGGCGGCGAGCGGCGGCCAGCCGCTGGGCGCGTTCCCCCACGGCCACCACGTGCGGGGGCGTGCTCCCCCATCCGCCCGGCTGGGCGACGCTCGAACCGATCGCCTTCACGCGGTGGACGCGCCGCGCCGCGCCCGGTCGCCCCGCGCGAGACGGGAGCGCGCTCCACCGGACCGCGTTCGAGCCGCCCGCCCACGCGTTGCGCGCGAGAGGACGAACGGCCGGAGGCGCTGCGACCGACGGGACGACGCTCGAACTTCTCGAACGGGTGAGAAGTGCCGACTCCGCGACGACTGGTCTTGCCGCGCGCTCCGGGGCGGCTCTCGAACTTGGAAGCTCCGCGACCTGGCCGCGGACCGCCACGGCCATCCTTCGCGCGCAGCGCCGGGCGGCGTTCGGAGCGACTGCCACCACCCGAAACTCGCGGCGCACTGCGCCCTGCGGCACCTCGCGGTGCGGAGCCACGCTCGACGCGCCCCCCCTCGCGCGCAGCACGCGGCGCACTGCGGCCCGCGGCACCTCGCGGTGCAGGACCACGCTCGACGCGCCCCCCCTCGCGCGCAGCACGCGGCGCACTGCGGCCTGCGGCACCTCGCGGTGCGGAGCCACGCTCGAAGCGCCCATCTTCGCGCGCAGCGCGCGGCGCACTGCGGCCTGCGGCACCTCGCGGTGCGGAGCCACGCTCGAAGCGCCCATCTTCGCGCGCGGCACGCGGCGCACTGCGCCCTGCCGCACCTCGCGGTGCGGAGCCACGCTCGAAGCGATCACCCTCGCGCGCAGCACGCGGCGCACTGCGCCCTGCGGCCGCTCGCGGTGCACCGAGGCCTGCGGCCGCTCGCGGTGCCGTGCGGCTCTCGACGCGAGCGCTCTCTCGCTCGGGCCGCGGGGCACTACCGCCCGCGTGCCCTCGCGGCGCTGTGCTGCGTGCGGCGCGATCCTCGGCGCGACGACCGGCGGGTCGCTCGACGGAGCGGCGCTGGCTACCGGCCGCGCGCTCGGGCGGGGCCTCGGGCTCACGCTCGGACTGCCAGTCGGCGTCGCCTCGGCGAGCGCCGGCTCGCGCCGGCCAAACCGGCTCGTCGCCCGGTTCGGGGAACGATTCCTCGACGGGCTCCAGAATGCCACCGCCCGGGATGAACGTCTCCTCGATCTCCTCCTCTTCCTCCCCATCCTCCTGCCACGGAGGAACCGCGGCCACTGCCGGCTTGGCGGGGCGCGCGGGCGCTCGACGCGACCGTTCGAACCCTGCCCCGCCCGGGCGAGACGCGGCATCGCGCAACTGTGCGACCTCTTCCTCGGACAGCTCGCGGAACATGCCGCGGGCGAGCGGGCCCAGTCGGATGGGCCCGTAGCCCACGCGGTGCAGGCCGGTCACGACGAGGCCCACCGCTTCGCACATGCGGCGCACCTGCCGGAAGCGGCCCTCGTGGATGATCATCTCGATCATGATCGCGTCGAAACCCGGGTCGATCCGGCGCACGCGTGCCGGGGCCGAGACGAGTTCGCGGTCGAACCGCACGCCCTGTGCGAGCCGGCGCAGCTGGTCGGCGCGCGGCTCATCGGCGAGACGCACGCGGTAGACCTTCTTCACGCCGTAGCGCGGGTGCATGAGCTTGTGCGCGAGTTCGCCGTCGTTCGTGAGCATCAATAGCCCGCTGGTGTCGGCGTCCAGCCGCCCCACCGGGTAGACGCGAGCGCCGCGCGGCAGGAACTCGGCCACGCTGCGTCGTCCGTGCGGATCATCGAGCGTCGTGATGACGCCGACCGGCTTGTTGAGCACGTAGTAGACGTTTTGAGCTTTGCCGCCGACCGCTCGGCCGTCCACGCTGACGCGGTCGCGCCCCTCCTCGACCTTGCTGCCCGCCTCGCTCACCACTCGCCCGTTCACGGACACGCGCCCCTGCGCGATCAGCTCGTCGCACTTTCGTCGCGCCGCCACCCCACGGTCAGCCAGGTACTTATTGAGTCTCACGGCCATCATTAGTGTCCCGTCCCGGAAGTCGTGTACATGAATCGGCGTCCCTCGTGGCCGCCGGCCGCGTGAAGCGCAGCACGAGCTCGCGCTGCGCAGGATGCTCGGACATTAGTACTTCACGCTCGGCCAGTTCGAAATCCTCGTACTCGAATCCGGGCGCGGTGCCGCAGCCCGCGAGTGCGTACTCGGCACCCGGCGCGGGCTCCGCCGCGAACCACGTGCCGTGCGGCACGACCGCCTGGGGCGAGTCGGGGCCCAACACGATGCGGCGCGCACCGTCGGGCTCGAGCAGGTGCAGGTGCAGCTCGCCCCCCGCATGATGCCACCAAGTCTCGTCCGCGCGCAGGCGATGGAAGCGCGAGCACTGCCCTGCAGTGAGAAGATACAGGATGCTGGTGGCGAGGCAACGCTCGCCGGGGAATCGTGCCGGCAGCGCGGCGGCGGGCAGGCGCTCGGGGCTGCGAAACGTCTCGCGAAACCAGCCGCCCTCGGGGTGCGGAACGAGAACGAGCGCGCGGACCCAGTGTTCCACGCGCTCGTTCATGACCACGACCGCAACGGGCTCAGCGGCCGTCGGGCTTCGAGAAGGTCGCGGACGGACGGTCGGAGACTTCGTCTTCGTCCGCGTCCGAGTCGTCGTCGTCGTCATCGTCCCCATCCTCGGCGTCGTCGTCATCATCGTCGTACTCGTCTTCGTCTTCGTCCTCGTCTTCTTCTGCTTCGTCCTCATCCTCCTGGTCCGAGGCGCCGGCGAGGTCGCTGCTCACGTGGTGTCCCGGCGACGACACGTCCCCGTCGGGCGCGTCGCTGGCGGCGGCGGCCGTCGGCGAATCCTCCGTTGGCGCGGTTCCCAGCACACCCGCGACGAGGGTCAGCGGCAGCCCCTCGGCGTCCAGCTCCATCATCTCGAGTTGCTCGGGCTCGCGAGCCGCGACCAGCGCACGCAGCTCCTCCGGACGCGGCAGCTCGGTGAGGTCCTTGAGGCCGAAGTAGTTGAGGAAATCGGGCGTCGAACCGTACAGCAACGGCCGGCCGACCACGGTGGAGCGACCCTTGATGGTGACGAGCGAGCGATCGAGCAGTGTGGCGAGCGTGCCGCTCGAGTCCACGCCGCGAATCGCCTCGACCTCGCTCTTCGTGACCGGCTGCTTGTACGCGATGATCGCCAGGGTCTCGAGTGCGGCGCGCGACAGACGCA
>CAZADU010000422.1:0-1855 GCA_964483945.1 uncultured bacterium | reverse complement strand
TCAGGTTCGTCGTGTCTCCTCGTCGCGCGGCTTCGACCTGGCCCAGCCGCCGGGCATCCCGAACTCCCATGAGCATGTCGTCCATGGGGGTGACACTCTCACTGCGGAGTTAGCCCATGACAGAATCACTGCGGAGGCACAGCCGCGCCGGGCACACTGGCCAGCCGGGCTGCCGGCCGCTAACTTGCGTTCCCCCATGCCCAAGCCCCCCGACGCCCTCTCCTCCCCGAGCACTCCGCGTCCGCTCACCTCGCCCGAGGTATTCGCCACCTGGCTGCCGCTCGCTGGGAGCTGGATCTTGATGGGGCTGGAACTGCCGGCCGTCAGTGCGGTGATGGCGCGGCTGCCGCACGCCACGGTGAGCCTCGCGGCCTATGGTGGCGTCGTGTTCCCGCTGTCGCTGCTGGTGGAGTCGCCCATCCTGATGCTGCTCACGGCTTCCACCGCACTCTCCCGCGACGAGCGCTCCTACCTCGTGATCCGCCGCTTCATGTTCCTCGCCGCAGGTGCCCTCACCGTGCTGCACGCGCTGCTGGCCTTCACACCGCTGTTCGACGTGGTGGCCGGTTCGCTCATCGCCGTGCCCGAGCCGGTGCGAGAACCGGCGCGCATGGGGCTGCGCATCATGCTGCCGTGGACACTGGCGATCGCCTACCGGCGCACTCAGCAGGGTGTACTGATCCGCTTCGGCCGCAGCCGTGCGGTCACCTGGGGCACGCTGGTGCGGCTGATCACGCTCGCCACCGTGCTGTCTGTGGGCGCGTGGCTCGGTACGCTGCCCGGAATCGTCGTGGGCACGACTGCGGTGGCCTCGGCGGTGGTGGCCGAGGCGCTCTTCTCGCGTTGGGCCGTGCGTCCGGTGCGGCTTGGCGCCCTTCGTGAAGCTCCGGCCGTGCAGCCGCCGCTCACCATGCGCGCGTTCGTCAAGTTCTACACGCCGCTTTCGCTCACCCCTCTGCTCAACTTCATCGCCATGCCGCTTGCCGCCGGTGCGATGAGCCGCATGCCGCAACCCCTCGAATCACTCGCGACGTGGCCGGTACTCGCAGGCAGTACGTTCACGCTGCGAAGCCTCGGATTCGCGTTCAACGAGGTGATGGTGTCGCTGCTGGACCGGCCGGCCGCCGTGCGTCCGTTGCGGCGGTTCGCGATGGTGTTGGGCGGCGTGGTCACACTGATGCTGCTCTTGCTCGCGGCGACACCACTGGGCCGCGCGTGGTTCGAGCACGGCTCAGCGCTGGCACCCGGTCTCGCCCAGCTCGCCTGCGAAGCACTCTGGTGGCTGGTGCCGCTGGGCGCCGTGAGCGTGTGGCAGAGCTACCATCAGGGCATCCTCGTACACGAGCGGCGCACGCGCTGGATCACGGAGTCCATGGCAGTGCTCCTCGCCGTCACGGCGGCCGTACTGGGCGCGGGCGTGGCATGGAAGGCGGTACCCGGCCTGCACTTCGCGGCACTGGCACTCACTGCCGGGGGCGTCTCGCAGGTGGCGTGGCTGGCGCTGCGGTCGCGTCAGGCGCGTGCATAGTCCAGGCTAGAATCACCGCTTGCGGCACCCCGGAAGAGGGCCCCGACGCGTTCGAGCCTCGCGGGGCGGAGCGGCCCGAGGACCTCGCCGGGCCGTGTTTTTGACCGGCCGTGGGCAGAGTCTGGCCGGTACTCGCTCCTGGTCGCCTTGCGTCCCCAGACCACTCGGCGACGCAGTCGCAACGACTTGACGCCCCAGGATGTCAAGGCACGGCCGATGCTCATGTCCTGGTCCCGGCAGTGGTCCATCGCGGGGCACAGGTATTCGCGCCCCGCACGGGATCCTCACGGAGGAGGTCCGCGATGACGCTCCTGAGCTTGTGCCTGA
>CAZADU010000421.1:0-2276 GCA_964483945.1 uncultured bacterium | reverse complement strand
GCGTGGCGCTCGCCGTTGCTCGGGCCACCCCCGGCGGGCGTTCCTGCTTCTCGCCACCTCTCGGCTACACTGCTCCGTCGCCGGACCGTAACGCCGTCGCCCGGGTGCGGTGCCGCCCGGGTTCGCGCCCACACCCGACCTGGAACACGGATGTCGTCAGGCTTCATCACCCTTCGGCGGCCGCGGCTGTTCGACTCGCTGCGGCACTACACCGCACGCACGTTCGCGGGCGATCTGGTCGCCGGCCTCACCGTGGGCTTGGTGGGCCTGCCACTCGCCATGGCCTTCGCCATCGCGTCGGGCGCTCCGCCGGAGTCGGGCATCTACACGGCGATTGTAGCCGGGTTCCTGGTCTCGGCCCTCGGCGGCTCGCGCGTGCAGATCGGCGGGCCCACGGGGGCATTCGTGGTGGTGATCTCCGGCATCATCGCCCACCACGGGATGGACGGGCTGTTCATGACCACGCTGCTCGCCGGCATCCTGCTGGTGATCATGGGGCTCACCGGCATGGGTGCGGCGGTGCGATTCCTGCCGCGGCCTGTCGTGGTGGGGTTCACCAACGGCATCGCCCTGCTGATCGCGAGCACGCAGTTGAAGGATCTGCTGGGGCTCGACATCTCGCGTCCCTCCGGCGTGTTCCTGCCGCGGCTGCTCGAGGTCTGGCACGCCCTGGGCAGCGTGTCGCCCGCGGCGGCAGGACTGGGGCTGGGCGCACTCGCGTTGGTGCTGGTGTTCCAGCGCTGGGTGCGCTCGATTCCCGGTGCGATCGTCGTGCTGGTGCTGGGCACGCTTGCGGTGCGCTTGCTCGGGCTCGACGTGGACACGATTGGCTCGCGCTTCGGGGGTATCCCTTCGGGTCTCCCAGAGTTCCACATTCCCGCGTTCCGCCCCGAGATGATCCGCCCGTTGCTGCCGTCGGTGCTCACGGTGGCCATGCTGGGGGCCATCGAGTCGTTGATGTCGGCGACCGTGGCCGACCGCATGTCGGGCGACCGGCACGACCCCAACACGGAACTCACTGCGCAGGGCATTGCGAACATCTGCTCGCCGCTGGTGGGCGGCCTGCCCGCCACGGGCGCGATCGCACGTACGGCCACGAACATCCGCTCGGGTGCCCGCACACCGGTCGCCGGCATCGTGCACGCGCTGGTCCTGCTCGCCATCGTGTTGGTGGCTGCTCCGCTCGCCAAGGACGTACCGCTGGCCGTGCTGGCCGGCATCCTCATGGTGGTGGCGTGGAACATGGGTGAGTGGGGCGAGATTCGCGACATCCTGCACTTGTCGCGCAACGACATCGCGGTGTGGGCCACCACGTTTGCGCTGACCGTATTCGCCGACCTGAGCGTGGCGGTCGAAGTGGGCATGATCCTCGCGGCACTGCTCATGATTCGCAAGATCGCGAAGACGACCACCATCACCGAGGAGACTGAGGAGGAGGTGGAGTCGGCGCGTGCGCACCTGCTGCTCGACAAGATCGCTCCCCAAGGCGTGATTGTGTACCGCATCCATGGTCCGTTCCTGTTCGGCGGGCTCGACAAGTTGTCGGCCATCACGACCAAGCTCGGCACGCTGCCGCCCGTCGTGATCCTGCGCCTGCGCAACATGACCGCACTGGACGGCAGTGGGCTGGGTGCGCTGGAGGACCTGTCGGACGAACTGCAGGCCACGGGCCGCATGCTGATCCTGTGCGGCGCGCGCGAGCAGCCGGCGTTGCTCATGCGCAAGGCTGAATTTCACGCGCACGTGGGTGATGCGAACATCTGCGCCGATCTGGACGACGCACTGGAGCGTGCGAAGGTGGTGTTGGCGGAGCGCGCGAAGGCGGCGACGGGGGCCTGAGGTCCGTTGGCGGACCACACGGCGCGTCCGAGGTCAGCGAACCACAAGCCGCCGGGCGTCAGCGTCGAAGGTGACTAGCCGCGCGCGCGCGGCGGCGACCTCGACGCGCTGCTCGAGTTCCAGGTTGAGCCCGGCGCCGCGCGGGTCGTGCAGCGGTTCGAACTCCACCTTGAGTTCGTGCGCGCCCATGGATAGGAGCAGGTCCTCTTCCACGAACAGCGGCCGGTCGCCGCGCGCGCCCAAGGGTGCGACCTCGCGGTCCACGCGCAACTCGCCATCCACCCACGCGCGCAAACGGTAGTGCAGGTACACGGTCCGGCAGTCCTCCGTCTTCCGCATGTGCGCGGGCAGCTTCGCGATTTCCGCGGGCGTGAGTGGGCGGCAATCGAGCCAGGACTGGCCCGGCAAGCGCCACGCAAAACGAACGCCGCCGGAAG
>CAZADU010000420.1:0-1507 GCA_964483945.1 uncultured bacterium | reverse complement strand
GCTCGTAGGTGAGCCGTGCGCGGCTGCGGATGACCGATTCCGCGAACCGGTAACCATGCAGCACGCCGCCCGCGTCGAGCGAGGCGAACACGCTCAACGCGAGACGGTCCACGCCCTCGCGCAGCGAGCACAGGTCGCCCGAGAGCCGCTGCGGCAGCATGGGCACCACGCCACCCGGCAGGTAGCAGCTCGTGCCGCGCGCCCGGGCCTCGATATCGAGCGCGCTGCCCGGCCGCACGTACCACGACACGTCCGCGATGTGGATGCCGACCTCGACAAGGCCGTCAGGAAGCACCCGCACGGCGAGCGCATCGTCGTGGTCGCGGGCGTCCTCGGGGTCGATCGTCACGACGAGGTCGCCGCGGCGGTCCTCCCGTCCTTCGCACTCTCGCTCACCCGGTTCGCGGTGAGCCGCCGCCTCGGCTTCAGCTTCCGCCGGGAAGTGCGTGCGCAGGCGGAACTGCGAGATGATCGCAGCCTCGTCCCACTCGGGGCGGTCCTCGGCTCCCAATACCTCGACCAGTCGTGCCGGGCCCTCCCAGGGCACCTCGACGACTATCCAGTCCCCGTCCTCGGGAGCGTTCCGCCCCCGCCAATGCAAGTCCCGCACGCCAACGCCTCGGCGTGCGGGATCGAAGCTCCATCGGCCGCGCGCGAATCGCGCGCGGCCGAGCAGGCGACGGCTGGAGTCGGGGTCCCGTGAGGGACGATCAGCGGACGCGCTTCTTATGGCGATTCTTCCGCAGGCGCTTCTTCCGCTTGTGGGTCGCGATCTTCTTGCGCTTCCGCTTCTTGCCCGAACCCATCCTGGCTCCTTTCGTGTGTATCGTGCGGTGGATCGCTCAGGCGATCGAACCGCTCGTCGTCTCGGCCACGGTCTCGAGGACCTGGGCCTTCAATTCCTTGCTCGGCTTGAAAACCGGGACCAGCTTGGCCGGGACCTGCACCTCGGTGCCGCTCCGCGGATTGCGCGCGCGACGCGCGCGGCGTTCGCGAACCTTGAAGGTCCCGAATCCGCGGATCTCGAGGTGCTTGCCCTCGCTCAGTGCGCGGCAGACGGCATCCAGCATGCCGTCGATGATCACGGCCGTGTGGTTGCGGGACACGCCCGTCGTGGTCGCGATCTCCTCCACCAGGTCCGCTTTGGTCATCGTGGTACCTCCCGATCGATCGTCGTCATGACAGATCCCTTTCCCTTCGGCACGCACAGGACTCCGTCCCGCACGCTCCCTCCGGGGAACCCCCGGTCGCCGCACCTGGTGCGACGACGGCGAACGTGCTGAGTTGGCGTTCCGACCGCGGGGCTCCGCAGGCCGGACACGCCGGCGCCGGAGAATCCCAGCGATCCTGAAGTGAGTCCCAAGCGTGGCGGCACGCCGGACAGCGGTATTCGTAGAGCGGCATGCTGGACCTCCCTGTTCATGGCCCGGGGGAAGATAAGCGCGCGAGCCGCTGGGCTCAAGCGCGGTCTGGCCGGGAGCCCGGCCCGGGCACGTCCACGGCGTCC
>CAZADU010000419.1:0-3883 GCA_964483945.1 uncultured bacterium | reverse complement strand
CTGCAGCCGAGTCCCAAGGAAGGCTGGGGGCTCACCGTCGTGGAAGCCTCGGCGTGCGGTACCGCGGTGATCGCGAGCGACGCGCCGGGGCTGCGCGACTCGGTGCGGCGCGATGAGACGGGCCTGCTGGTGCCCTACGGTGACGACGCCGCGCTCACGGGCGCGATGACACGCGTGCTCACCGAGCCGTCGCTGCGCGAGCGGCTCGCGAGCGCGGGACGCGAGTGGGCCGCTCGCTTTCATTGGGATGAGTGCGGGCGGCTCAGCATGGAAGCGCTCACCGGAGGGTCGAGCGATTGAGCCGGGCGAACTCGCAGAGGACCGCGCTGCTGCTCGCCGCCAAGATGGCGGTGAGTGTGGTGCTGTTCGTGTGGCTGTTCCGCCGTGTGGACTGGGCCGCGATCGGCCCGGCGCTCGGGCACGCGACGCCGTTCTGGATCCTGGCCGCCGCGGGGCTGCTGCTCGCGAGCCACCTGCTGGCGTCCTACCAGTGGAGCCGGCTGCTGCGCGCCGCCAGCATCGGGCTGCCGTTCTGGAAAGTGGTCGCCTACTATCATGTCGGGCTGTTCTTCAACAACTTCCTACCGGCCAACGTGGGTGGCGACCTTGCGCGCACCCTGGACGCTTCGCGTTCCGGATCGTCGCGCGCCACCGCACTCAGCACGGTGATCCTCGACCGCCTGATCGGCATGGTGGCGCTGGGCGGCATCGCCGTGATCACCACCATCCCCGCACTCGGCCATTTCCACCTGGCCGCCCCCTATGCCGGCGTGCTGGGATTCTTCCTGGTGGCCGTGGTCATGCTGCGCGCCGTGATCGAGCCGCGCGTGCTCGCGGCACTCGAGCGCGTGCTGGCGCGGGTCGGGCTCACACGGTTCTCGCCCGCGTTGGACCAGCTCTCGGCGTCGCTGGCGGCGTTCCGCGGCCAGCGCCCGCTGATGCTGAAGCTGTTCGCGGTCGCACTGGGTGTGCAGCTCATGCGCATCGGCGTGCACGTGCTGTTCGGGAAGGCGCTCGGACTCAGCATCCCCACCGCCTACTTCCTCCTTTTCGTGCCGCTGCTGGCGGTGATAGTCTCCCTGCCCATCTCATTGAATGGCATCGGGGTACGTGAAGGGGCGGGCATGCTGTTGTTCGGCCTGGTCGGACTGGACCGGAGCAGCGCGTTCGCACTTCAGTTCGGCACCTACCTCATCGCCGTCGGGGTCAGTTTGCTCGGCGGCCTGGTATTCCTGATGCGCATCCCGGGCCGACGGGCGAAGGCCCGGAATCCACGGAGGTCCACCGAATGATGCCGCAGCCGCGCATGGCCGCGCTGGTCTCGGTCCTGGTTCTGCTCGCTTCGATCACCGCTTACATGATGACACTCACCCCCACCGTCCCGTTCTGGGACTCGGGCGAGTTCATCGCGGTCGCCACCATCCTCGGCGTTCCCCACCCCCCGGGAACGCCGTTCTACGTGTTGCTCGGCCGCATCGCGACGCTGGTGCCGTGGGCGTCCATCGCCGAGCGCGTGAACGCGCTGTCGGCCGTCTCCGCGGCACTCGCCGTGTTCCTGACCTACCTGAGCGCACTGCGGCTGATCCGCCTGGCACAGGGCGGTGACCGCCAGCCGTGGCAGGAGTGGGTCGCCATCGCCGCCGCCGGCACGGGCGCGCTGCTGCTCGCGTTCTCGGACGCGTTCTGGGAGAACGGCATCGAGGCCGAGGTCTACTCGCTCATGAGTGTGGCCCAGATCCTCGTGTTCTGGCTGGGCCTGCGCTGGTGGGAGGCCCACGACCGCAAGCCCACCGTGGGCCCGCTGCTCGTCGCCGTGTACATCATGTGGCTGTGCGTCGGGCTGCACCTGGGCGTCGGCATCATGGGTGCGCCGCTGCTTGTCTTGGTGTTCTTGGTGGATCGCTCGGTGGCGGTACTGTTCCTGATGCCGTTCCTGACGCTGCTGCGTGTGCCGGCCGGGCTCGAGAAGATGGCTGGCGCGATCATCGTGCTGTCCGCGGTGACCATGGCGATGATGGCGCTGCGCAAGAAGATCAACGGCTGGGTGGTGCTGGCCGGCATCGCACTGTCATTGCCCGGGCTCAGCGCGGCCATGTCCGACTCGAATTTCACGCCGCAGCTGGCGTTCCTCACCGTGGCCGCGGTCGTCGGGCCGATGATCGTGCTGGCGATGAACCAACGCGAGGGTCGCGTGCTGCTGCTGTCGTTGTTCCTCATGGTGGCGGGTTACTCCACCCACCTGTACCTGCCGATCCGTGCCGCACAGTTCCCATCGGTGAACGAGGGTGCGCCCGCGACGTGGGACAAGATGCGCGACCTGCTCGAGCGCAAGCAGTACGGCGAGATGAACCCGGCGGAGCGGCGCGGCACGCTGTCCTCCCAGCTCGACAAGGAGTACCTGCGCTACTTCCGCCGCCAGTGGATCCTCGTCGGCCCCGACGACTACCCGCAGTTGCAAGAGTCGCGCCGGAGGCACGCCGCCGACACCGGCCCTGTCGCACTGGTGTGGAACCTGATCCACAACCTGTGGCTGTGCTTCCCACCTGGTGCGTTCCTGCCGCTCGCGTTGGGACTGCTCGGCGGCTGGTGGCAGTTCCAGCGCGATAAGCGGTCGTTCCTGTTCACCGGCGCGTTTCTGGGATTGTCCACGGTCGGCATGATCGTGTTCTTGAACTTCTCGAACAACGAGGTGCGCGACCGCGACTACTTCTTCCAGAGCGGATTCCACGCGTACGCGCTGTGGATCGCACTGGGTGCCGCACGGCTGGTGGAATGGGTGCGTGAGTCGTTCGACGTGCCGGGCACCCAGCGTACGGTGACCCTGGCGGCGGGCGGACTGCTGGCGGTGCAGCCGTTCCTGCTGATGGCGAACATGTGGCATTCGCACGACCGCAGCGGCAGCTACATCGCGCGCGACTACGCCTACAACATGCTCGCCACGCTGGCTCCCAACTCCTACATGTTCACCAACGGCGACAACGACACGTTCCCGCTCTGGTACATCCAGGAGGTGGAGGGGTTCCGCAAGGACGTGCGCGTGGTGAACCTGAGCCTGCTCAACACGGACTGGTATATCCGCCAGTTGCGCGATCAGGAACCCAAGGTGCCGATCTCGCTCGACGATCGCACCGTGGACATGCTGGGCGGCGGGGCGTTCCAGGACGAGAAGGGCAACATCATCATGACGAACGAGTTCATGGTGCATCACATCCTGGAGCAGACGAAGCGCGATACCGGCTGGGTGAAAACACCGTACTTCGCGGTCACCGTGCCGAACGACTTCGGCTACGGCCCGTACTTTCGCCAGCAGGGCATCGTGCAGGAGGTCATGCGTGACAGCCTGAAGGCGGGCTTCGACGAGCCGGCCACGCTCAAGGCATTGTACGAGACGTTCCGCTACCGCGGGCTGCTCACCGCGGATGGTTCGTGGGACCCCAAGGTGTTCAAGGACGAGAACGCGCAGAACCTGTCGAAGAACTACGCGTTCGCCCACATGCAGCTGGCGCTGCACTACCGCCGCACGGGGAACTTCCCCGGGGCAGTCGCGGAGATGGAGCGGGTGCAGCGCATGTTCCCGGACTGGGTCGAGATCCAGCTGCCGCTGGGGAGCATCTACCTGTCCATGGGCGACACGCTCAAGGCGTGGGGGTTCTACGACCGGCTTGCCGCGCGCGTCCCGGGCAGTCCCGAGGCGCAGTACTACCGCGGTGCCGCGCTCGCCTATCAGGGCAAGCTGGCCGAGGCGGTCGAGGCGTTCCGTCGCTCGCGCGCGCTCGACCCCAACTACCCCAACCCCTACTTCGACGAGTTCGCCACACTATGGGACCTGGGCCGGGCCGAGGAGGCGATCCAGACGCTGCAGCGCTGGGTGGACCTGCACCCC
>CAZADU010000418.1:0-3157 GCA_964483945.1 uncultured bacterium | reverse complement strand
CTTCGCCACGAACTTGGCGAGGCGCGACTTCTGGCGGCTCGCGGTCTCGCGCTTGATGATGCCCTTGGAGGCGGTGCGATCGAGGATGGCCACCGTGGTCTTGAGGGCTGCTTCGCCGACCGTGCGCGTCTTCGCGCCACGGACGGACTTCAGGGCCGAGCGCATGCGCGTCGTCGCGGCCATGTTCCGCTGGCGGGCGATTTCGTTGGTACCGACGCGCTTGGCCGCGGACTTGTGATGTGGCATGGGATGGCCTCCGAATGGGGAAACTGGTGCGATGATGAGCCGGAAGAAGGTATTCGGGCGGCCTTCCGGCGTCAAATTGCTGGCGGAATTCACGCGTTGAGCTCGGGCAGGACCGGGGTTAGTCTGTTTTCCTCGGGTATCCCCGAGCGTATGTGTGGAGGGTCCGTGAGCGGCTGGCGCGAAAAAATCGCCGATCTGCCCGCCCAACCCGGGGTGTACCTGTTCAAGGATGCCCGGGGGGAGGTGCTGTACGTGGGAAAGGCCCTCAACCTGGCCTCCCGCGTCCGGAGTTACCTCACGCACGAGCCGGAGCGTCCTCAGCTGGACGAGATGCGCGAGCGGGCGGCCGACCTGGACACCATCCTGACCGGCACGGAGGTCGAAGCACTGCTGCTCGAGTCGACACTCATCCGCCAGCACCGGCCCCACTTCAACGTGCTGCTGAAGGACGACAAGAGCTTCCCGTTCGTCAAGCTGTCGGTGAACGAGGACTGGCCGCGCCTGTCGGTGACCCGCCGCGTGTTGGATGACGGGGCTCGCTACCTGGGGCCGTTCACTGACGTCAAGGCGCTGCGCCGCACGCTGCGCGACCTGCGTCGCATCTTCCCGTTGCGCACCTGTCGCAACTTCGAGGACCACCGCCGGCAGGACCGGCCATGCCTCTACTACCACATCCGCCGCTGCGCCGGACCGTGCTACTCGCGTGCCCGCGTGGACCGCGCCGATTACCGATCCCTCGTGGACGGCATGCTGCTGGTGCTGGCGGGTCGCAATGACGAGCTGCTCGCACGGCTCAAGTCCGAAATGGCCACCGCGGCCGACTCGCGCCGATTCGAGCAGGCCGCGCAGCGCCGCGACCAGATCCAGCTGCTCGAGCGCGCGCGCGTGCCACAGGCGGTCGTGACCGCCGATCCGCGCGACACGGACGTATTGGGCTTCGCGCGGCACGGCTCACACGCCGCCATCGCGACGCTGTTCGTGCGCGAGGGCCGCGTCATCGGCAAGGAGACGCGCATCGTCGAGCGCGCCACAGGGCTCGGTGACGACGCGCTGCTCGAGACGTGGGTGACTCAATACGCGCTCACGCGCGAAGATCTGCCGCGCCGCGTGCTGGTGGCGTCGCTGCCGGAGTCGAGCGCGGTGCTGGCCGGCGCGCTCACCGCGCAGGCCGGACGCACGGTCGAGCTGGCCGCACCGTCCCGTGGCCGTGCGCGGCGGCTGGTGCAGATCGCCGAGAAGAACGCCGCCGCCGCCCTCGAACAGCTGGTCGCGCGCTCCGCGGGAAGACGCGCGCGTTACTCCGATGCGGTGGTGGGGTTGCAGCGCGATCTCGGACTGCCTGCGCCGCCGCACCGCATGGTGTGCTTCGACATCTCCAACTTCGGCGGCGACCAGGCGGTCGCCGCGGTGGTGGCGTCGGAGGACGGCCGCGCGCGCAAGTCGCTGTATCGGCGCATGCGCATGCGGCGGCCGGGGCCCGACGACTTCGCCATGATCGGCGAGGCGGTCGAACGCTACTGGGCGCATGTGGAGTCCGGTGAGTTGCCGCTGCCCGACCTCGTGGTCATCGATGGCGGCGCGGGCCAGGTGGGTGCCGCGCGCGAGGCGTTGTCGCGGGTGGCGACCCGGCCGGTCTCGCTCATCGGTCTTGCGAAGCGAGATGAGCTGGTGGTGCGCGAGGGCCTGCCGGACTTGAAGCTCGCGCGCCGATCCGAGGCGCTGCGCGCGTTGCAGCGGCTGCGCGACGAGGCGCACCGCTTCGGACTCGACTATCACCGCAAGCTGCGTTCGCGCGCGCGCATCGGCAGCGCGCTCGACCGCATCCCGGGCGTCGGCCCGGTGCGGCGTGCGGCATTGCTCAAGGCATTCGGCTCGGTGGACGCGCTGCGCGGGGCCGCGCCCGAGCGGATCGCCGAGGAAGCACACGTCCCGTTGCCGCTGGCGCGCCGCGTGGCCGAGGGGCTGTCCGGGCGGGAGGGGGTCGCGTGACGACGAAGAAGGCAACGTCGGCTCCGTCGGCGAGGCGCGCGGCTCGGACTGCCGCGTCCAAGCCATCGCAGCCTCGGGCGGCGGGTGGGGTGGGGCGCGGTACTGCCTTGCGGGCGATGATCGCGCCCGTGGACTCGTGGCTCGACGAGCTGCGCCGCGGCCGGCGGCTCTCGGAGCACACGCTCGACGCTTATGGCCGGGATCTCACGGACTACACGGCGTTCGCCACCGGGCACAAACTCGCCTCATGGGAGGAGGCCACGCTCACGTTCGTGGACGGCTACTTCGCCTCGCTCCAGCGACGCGGGCTGGCGTCCTCCACGGTGTCGCGTCGGCGCAGCACGCTGCGAGGCTTCCACGGCTTCCTGGCGCGCACCGGCCACCGCTCGGACGATCCGGTGGCACTCCTGCCCGCACCGCGTCGCGAGCGCCGGCTGCCGCACGCACTCACGCGCGACGACGTCGAGGCACTGATCGCGCATCCGCAGGGAGAGGAGCCGCTAGCGCTGCGCGACCGTGCCATGCTGGAGCTCGCCTACGGCAGCGGACTGAGAGTCTCGGAGCTCACCGGACTGCTCCGCAGCCAGGTGGACCTCGGTGGGATGTCGCTGATGGTCACGGGCAAGGGCGACAAGCAGCGCGTGGTGCCGTTCGGTCGTGCCGCCGCCGCCGCGCTTCGCGCCTGGCTCGAGCGCGGCCGGCCGCAACTCGCACTGCGTGCCCGGCACGAGGCCGTTTTCGTGAATGCCCGTGGCGGACGGCTCTCGCGCATGGGATGGTGGAAGATCCTGAGGGGTCATGCCCGGGGCGCCGGGGTCACCGCGCGCGTGCACCCGCATGCCCTGAGACATTCGTTCGCGACGCATCTGCTGGAAGGCGGGGCCGACCTGCGCGTGGTGCAGGAGCTGCTCGGCCACGTCAG
>CAZADU010000417.1:0-2141 GCA_964483945.1 uncultured bacterium | reverse complement strand
TGCAGCACGCGTAGCAGCTTGACCTGCAGCGCGGGTGTGAGCTCGGCGATCTCGTCGAGGAAGATGGTGCCGCGGTTCGCGGCCTCGAACAGCCCGTGCTTCTGCCGGACGGCTCCCGTGTAGGCACCCTGTTCATGGCCGAACAACTCGCTCTGCAGCAGGTTCTCGTGCAGCGACGCGCAGTCCACCACCACGAACGGGTGCTCCGCACGCGCGCTCAGCCGGTGGACGGCGCGGGCCACCAGCTCCTTGCCCACACCGCTCTCGCCACGTACCAGCACGGTGGCGTTGGTGCGGGCCACGCTGTGGATCAGGTCGTGCATGCCACGAATGCCCGGCGTCGTCCCGATGATGCCGTCCGCCACCCCGGACTCCGCTTCGGCCACCGCCACCTCGCCCGTCGCCCGGCGCTGGCCCTCTCCCATCCACAGTTCCCTCGACATGACCGCCTCCCTCGTCCCCCGGTGTCCGGCGGACCCTGCCCCTGATCCCACCGTGTCCTGTGCCACCTACAATTTGTCGGCCGGACTGCCATCCTGACAATGGTTCGCTGGGCGCCCTTGTCATGGTCCCAAGGGATAAGCGAACGGCCACCCCGAAGGGTGGCCGTCACAGGGGGACCTCCGTCCCGGGCTGGCCGGGACGCTCAGCGCAGCCGGGCGATGCGCGTCACCTTTTCGCCGTCGGGCGTGCGGGCGATTGCGTAGTAGACGCCGGGCGCCACCATTCGCCCGTCATCGTCGCGACCATCCCACTCGAAGGTGTGCGTGCCCGGTGCGTACGTGCTGGTGGGTGAACTGCGCAGCGAGCGACCGTCCACTCCCACGATGGCGAGCGAGACGCTGCCGCTGCGCGACAGGTGGAACGTCAGCCGCGTCGAGCCGCCCAGCGACGGATTCGGCGCGGCGGCCAGGCCGGCGATGAAGCGCGGTGTTCCGGCGTTGGCCCCGAGGTTGGCGAAGCCGTGAATGTGCGCCGCCGTCTCGACACCCGAGAGCTGAAGCACGCGCACGTCGTTGCCGAGCACGTTCGCGGCCGTGGGCGCACCTCTGAGTCCCTCATAGAGAAGATGCGATAGTTGAGCTGGGTGAGCACGGTGTCCTCCTTGGCGATGGCCCAGCCGCTGCCCGTGCTCGCGTTCGCGGGACTCTCCTGCGACGACGAGAGCAGCGCGTGGAGATGACGGTGTAAGCCAGACCCTGCCGGCGATCGGAGTCGAGCGAAAACCGACTTCTGTTCGAAGAGGAGGCCTGGGGCGCCGCGATGGACCGGCCTCGAAAGCGGCCCACGCGGGCCGGGCTCCGGGTCCGGCCGGTCCAGTGGCCCCTTCGTGACCGTGAGTTCAGCCGCGTGCTGGGGCTCGGTTCGGCGAGATGTTAGCCTCCCGCCCCATGCACGCCCTTCCGCCAGTCGCGCCCGCTGTCGCCGCCGGGCCCCGCCAAGAGTCTGGGTCCGCGGCCGATTTCGCTTCGATGGTCATCACCGGCGTCATCGTGCCCATGCGGGTGACGATCGGCAGCCTGCATCTCCAGTAACCCGCTGAGACCCCTTCCTCCCGAGGTCCGTGAGTCATGAGCCTTCCGAACGCCTCGTCCGGTCCGCCGCTGCCAGTGGACGCCGAGTTCGACCTCACCATCATCGGTGCCGGCCCAGTGGGCTTGTTCGCCGCGTTCTATGCCGGACTGCGCACCATGAAGGTGAAGCTGATCGACAGTCTCGCCGAACCGGGTGGGCAGCTGGCCGCGCTCTACCCCGACAAGGACATCTTCGACGTGGCCGGGTTCCCAGCGGTGAAAGCACGCGAGCTCGTGGACCAGCTGGTCGAACAGGCCATGCAGTACTCCCCCACGGTGTGCCTTGGCGAACAGGCCACTGCGCTGCGTGCCGTGGAGGGCGGCTGGGTGATCGGCTCCGACCAGGGTCGGGAGCATCGCACGAAGACGGTGCTTCTGACGGCGGGCATCGGCTCCTTTGCGCCGCGCAAGTTGCCGGACGCCGCGCTGGCGCGGTTCGAGGGCCATGGCCTGCATTACGTGCTGCCCGGGCTCGAGCCGTTCCGCGGCCGGCGAGTGCTGCTGCTGGGTGGGGGCGACTCGGCCGTGGACTGGGCGCTCCATCTTGAGCCGCTGGCTTCAGAGCTC
>CAZADU010000416.1:0-5335 GCA_964483945.1 uncultured bacterium | reverse complement strand
TACGGTCCATCTCGCCCATGGACGCACTGCCCGCCGACTTCCCTGAGAAGACGCTCATCCTGCGCGTCCGCATGATCTACCCGAGGGCCAACCCTCGTTGACTCGTCCAAGCCCTGCACGACAGCCGGTCGGAGCCGGCCTCGAGAACCCGCCTCACCCATCCGACACAGGAGAGTCCCCGACATGCTCGAGTTGATCGAGAAATCCGGCCCGGTCTTCTACGCCCTGGCCCTTTGCAGCCTGATCGCCACCGTGGTCACGATCGAGCGGGTCCTCGCCCTGCGCCGCAGCCGGGTGATGCCGCGCCACCTCGTAGACATGCTCGAATCCATCCAGCCGGGAAAAGACCTGAGCGTGGCGATCGACATGTGCCGGCGGAATCCTGGCCCGCTCGCTGACGTGATGCGCGCCGGTCTCGAGAACGCCGACCGGCCCTGGGAGGTGATGCGCGATGCCGTGCTCGATGCGGGCCGGCAGGAGACCCCGACGCTCGAGCGCAACCTGTTCTGGCTTCAAACCGTGGCGCAGGCTGGCCCGCTGCTCGGACTGCTCGGAACGGTGTTCGGCATGATCAAGATGTTCGGGGCGACATCGCTGGCCGGACTGGGCGACGCGAGGACGCTGTCCGAGGGCATCAGCGAGGCCATGTTCGCGACCGCCGAGGGCCTGTGCATCGGCATCCCCGCGCTGGTGGCCTTCAACTACCTCGGCGCGCGAGCGGAGCGCTACATCCTGGAGATCGAGGCTTACGCCAGCCGCCTGGTCGCACGTCTGCGTCCCGAGCAGCAGCGGGGTGCACAGTGAGTCGCATGGTGTTCCGCGAGCGGAGGCGCAACAAGAGCGTGGAACTCAACGTGACGTCCCTCGTCGACGTGCTGTTCTTGCTGCTCATCTTCTTCATGCTGACTACGACGTTTAAGCAGGCGGGTGAGCTCGAACTGAACCTGCCCGAATCCAGCACGGCCGGACCCGCGGGCGCCGGTGGGGCCGAGAGAGGTGTGGAACTGGTGCTCACCGAGCAAGGCACGCTGCTCCTGGACGGCGCGCCCGTGACGTTCGAGACGCTTCCCGCGGGGCTGCGCACCGTGCGCCAGCGACGCCCCGGCGCGCAGATCATGATCGAGGCGGAATCCGGCGTGACACACGGCCAGGTCGTGCGTCTGCTGGATGCGGTGCGGACGGCAGGCTTTCAGGGCGTGGGCATCGGCGCGACGACGACACGGACGGCCGGCGCGCGACCCAGCCGGTGACACCACACGGCGCTGGCTCGCCTGCCGCACCCCGATTCACCCACTTGGGTTCTGCAATAGCCATCGAGTCAGGCGCCGGCCTCTCGACCCGCTCTACCGCTCGACCGACCTCACCAGCGCATCCAACAGACTGCTCGTTCCCTGCTCACGCTGGCCCGGGTGGTTGTAGCCATCCAGGAACACACCCTGCTCGGTGAGCACCAGTCGCGTGCCCTTGCCCTCGGGCAGGAACACGACGGTGACCAGTGAGACCGAGATGCGCTGGCCATCGAGGTGCATCGCATAGCTGAACACGATGCGCTCCTCGGGCACGATGTCGTGATAGTGGGCGCGGTGGTCCGACACCTGTCCGTTCTGCCACTCACCGACCAGCCGCTCGGAACCGCCGGGCGTGAAGTCCATCTCGCGCAGCTTGAGCTTCCAGCCGTCCTTGGGCCCGGCGAACCAGCGCGCCTTGGCCGACGGCGTGGCCCAGGCATCGAACACGTCCTTGGGCGGCGCCTGGAAGCTGCGCTCAAGTGTGAATGTCTCGAACGTGGTGGAACGGCTGTTCATGGATGCCTCCGAGGATCGCATCGGGTGCTCGGGCGAGAGGGTCGACGGTGCGCAGCGTACCCGCGCAGCCTACCCCACCCCGCTTCCGCCGCCACCATCCGCCTCCAGGGCCGCCCGTTTGGCCCAGCGCAGCTTGGCCGGACGAGACCGCGGATTGTCGTGACGCTCTTGGCCCGAGGCTCGGATCACGTCGGGCGCCACCGCCGAATACACGCCGCTTCGCTCGCCCTCTCGGAACGCCTGCTTCACCCGCCGGTCCTCGCCCGAGTGGAACGACACGATGGCCACCCGACCGCCGGGCCTCAGCGCCAGCGGCAGCGCGCGGAGCAGCGCATCGAGGGCGGCGAACTCGTCGTTGACCTCGATGCGAAGCGCCTGGAACACGCGCCGCACACTCTGCTCGACCTCGTCCTCGGGCACTGCGCGCTCGAACGTGCTCTGCACCAGTTCGGCGAGCGCCTGGGTCGTGGAAAGCTGCCCGCGCGCGCGCGCGATGGCCTCGGCGATGCGCTCGGCGTGAGGCTCGTCCGCGTTCTCGCGCAGCACCTCCGCCAAGCGCTTCACCTCCTGCCGCTCCAGCCATTGTGCCGCGCTCAGGCCGCGCGAGGGGTTCATGCGCATGTCGAGCGGGCCATCGGCCCCGAACGTGAACCCGCGCGCGGGGTCGTCGAGTTGCATGGAGGACACGCCGAGGTCGGCCAGGATCACGTCGGCTCCATCGGCCCAGCCGGCCTCCCCCAGCGCCGCCAGCAGTCCGGCGAAGTTGGAGCGCTTCGCCACGAACGACGACTCGTCGTGGCCCAGGGATCGGAGCCGCGCTTCGGTGCGCGGCAACTCGACCGGGTCGGCGTCCAGACCGAGCAGTCTGCCGCCGGGAGAGAGCCGTTCGAGCAACCGCTCCGCGTGTCCCCCGTAACCGAGCGTGCAGTCCACCGCGTGCTCACCGGGGGCTGGCGCCAGCAGCCCGAGAACTTCATCCACCAGGATGGGCACGTGCTGGCCGGCGGGCGTACGCCCTTTGGCCAGCACGTGCGGCACGATGTCGGGATACCTCGCGGCATCGAGTTCCTTGTAGCGCTCCTCGAACCGGCGCGGATGCGTGCCTGAGTAGCGCTGGCGGCGCTTGTGCGGCGGGCTCGGAGGTCCGGGCGGGGTGGTCATGGCGCGCGCGAGCATATCGCACCCGCGCTCCCGCCCGCGCGGCTCAGCCCTCGATCTTGTAGATCTCGCGGCGGCCGTGGTCCACGAGGTCGTGGTAGCCCTTCATGATGCCTTCCATCTCCTTCGCGGCCTGCTCGCTCATGCCCTTCCCCGTCATCATATCGTCGAACGCCTGCAGACTCGCCACCTGCATCTCGGCGACGACCATCCAGTAGCGCTCGGAGCAGCAGCCGGCGGCCCGAGCAAGGAGTTCAGGACTTAGGGTAGATTGCGCGCATGCGCTTCTCTCCCGGTCAGCGACTTGGTCCTTACGAGATCCTCGCCCCGCTCGGTGCAGGCGGCATGGGCGAAGTGCACCGGGCACGCGACCCGCGGCTCGGCCGCGAGGTGGCGATCAAGGTCCTGCCCGAGGGCGTGGCATCCACGCCGGAGCGGCTGGCGCGATTCGAGCGAGAAGCACGAGCGGTCGCTGGCCTGAACCACCCGAACATCGTCGTGCTGCACTCCATCGAGGACGCCGACGGCATCCGGTTCCTCACCATGGAACTGGTGGACGGCGACAGCCTGGAGACGCTCGTGACACCGGGCGGCCTGCCGCTGCCGCAGCTCCTGGAACTCGCCATCCCGCTCGCCGAGGCCCTGGGCGCGGCGCACGAGCGCGGCGTGGTGCACCGCGACCTCAAGCCCGCGAATGTCATGGTCACGCGCGAGGGCCGGATCAAGGTGCTGGACTTCGGCCTTGCCAAGCTTTCCCGCGCCGAGGATTCGGCCGAGCCGGGCACCTTCACCCTCACTCGCGCCACGCCCCTCACGTCGGAGGGCGCGGTCATGGGCACGCTGCCGTACATGGCGCCCGAGCAGATCCGCGGCGAGGCCGTGGAGGCGCGCACCGACCTGTTCTCATTCGGCGTGCTGCTCTACGAACTGGCCACAGGCGACCGCCCGTTCCAGGGTTCCAACATGGCCGACCTCACGACGTCGATCCTGCGCGACCCGCCGCCCCCGTTCTCCGGCAAGCGCTCGGACCTCCCGGGCCAGCTTGGCTGGCTCATCGAGCGATGCCTCGAAAAGGACATACGCACACGGCTGCGCACGGCACGCGAAGCGGCCGACGCGCTGCGCGTTCTGCAGCGCGCGCCGGAACGCCGCGCCCCGGCGGCCGACCAAGGGCCGATTCGTTCCATGGTCGTGCTGCCACTCGAGAACGTGGCTCGGGATGGCGCCCAGGAGTACTTCGTGGACGGCATGACCGAAGCACTCATCTCGGACCTGTCGCGCCTGCGTGGCCTGCGCGTCATCTCGCGCACGAGTGCGATGCGCTACAAGGGACTGCACAAGTCACTCGCCGAGATCGCGCGCGAGCTGGACGTGGACGCCGTGCTCGAGGGCTCCGCGCTGTTGATCGGGAACCGCGTGCGGATCAGCGTGCAGCTCATCGCCGCCCGGCGCGACGAGACGCTGTGGAGCGAGCGCTACGACCGCCAACTCGCGGACGTGCTGGACCTCCAGAACGAGGTCGCGCAGAAGATCGCCAAGGAGATCGCGCTGCGGCTCACCCCGCCCGAGGAACGGCGGCTCGCCAAGCGGCAGACGGTGAACCCCGAGGCTCACATCGAGCTATTGAAGGGCCAGCACATCGGGGCGGAGAACTCACCGCAGGCGATCGAGATGAGCATCCGCCACTTCCAGCGCGCACTCGAGCTGGATCCCGCCTGTGCCCCGGCCTGGGCGGGCCTCGCGAGATGTCACAACGTGCGATCGAACCGCGGCATGGCGCCACCGAGTGAGGCCACCGAGGAGGCGATCGCCGCCGCGAGGCACGCACTCGAACTCGACGACTCGCTCGCGGAGGCGCACTCCGAGCTGGGCGAGGCGCTCACCCACCGCGGGGATCATCTGGCGGGCCAACGCGCGCTGGAGCGGGCGATCGAGCTGAACCCCGGCCTCGCTTCGGCCTGGGGGAACCTCGGCCGGCGCCACTACTGCGCCGGTCGGCACGCGGAGGCCGAGCAGGCGATGCTCAAGGCCGTGAGCCTCGACCCGCTCTCGATGATCCTTCACACCTGCGTGGGCGACGCTTACTACTATGCTCGCGAGTACGCGAAGTCAGTCCCGCACTACCGCCGCGCGATCGAGCTGGACTCGCGCTTCGACGGTGCGCACACCGATCTCGCCCGCTCGCTCGAGGCGCTGGGCGAGTTCGACGAGGCGGCCGGCGAGTACGAGGAGGGCCGGAGGCTGGCGGGGACGGTGGCGGGGCCGTCGTTCGGGCTCGCGCACCTCGCCGCGGCCCGCGGCGACACTCCCCTAGCGCGCCGGATGCTCACTGAGCTCACAGCCGCGCGCGCGGCTCGCGTGGTGTCGGCGTG
>CAZADU010000415.1:0-5332 GCA_964483945.1 uncultured bacterium | reverse complement strand
GCCGACCCCCCCAGACCGTGGAAGCGTTCACGAACGCGCACGCGGTGGCCTTCACCTCGCCACTTGTGGCGGACGAGTCGGCCGCACGCACAGCGCGGACGCGGTAGTAGTAGCTACCGAACCCCGGCGAATCGAACGGCGACGTGACGCTGGAGCCGAAGTAGTTCGTGCCCAGGTCGAGCGGTAGCCGGCTGCGGTAGACGCTATAGCGCAACACTCCCGACGTCGGGCTGTTCGTCCACGTCAGCCGCACGCCGCTTGCGATGGACGAAGCGATCGGATTGCGCGGTGGCCCCGGCGTGGGGAACCCGCCGCAACTCGACAGGATGGCACGCATGCGCGAGACGCAGACGGTGTGGAACTCATTTCTCAATCCGTTGGCCACGCCCGAGATCAGGTGGCAGTAACTCATGATCGTGCCCTTGTTGGGCGGAAGGTGCGGTGAATACGAGGCGCAACCGCCCTCGGCGGTCTCACACGAGTCGAGTGTGCCCGACGGGATGCGGCCCTCGGCCGCCCACGTGCAGCTGTGCGTGTGCGGCGAGCCGAAGTTGTGCCCCAACTCGTGCGCGAGCACGTTGACGTCCCACGTCGTGGTGGCGGTGGGGTACGAGTACGTGGCATCGATCGCACTCACGCCGTATGCGTTGCCGTTGCAGACGGCGTCCAGGAACGCGATGCCGCCGCCGAGTCCGCGTCCCGAGATCAGGTGCTTCAGGTGGGCCGAGATGCCGCCGTTGTTCGCGGTCCAGTAAGCGCGGAACTCGGTGAGCTGCGCGCTGGTGTTCGCGGCCGTGTACGGGTCGCTCGTCGTGGTCCACAGGTTGAGGTACACGATGGGCATCGTGACCTCCACGTCGCGCTCATAGATCAGATTCACCGTGCCGAGCACGGTCTGGATGTACGCGGTCGCCGTGGCGAGGTTGGAGCCGAACTTGACGCCGTAGATCTCGTAGTCGCAATCCACCGCCAGGTTGAGCACGAAGCGCGCGCCATTGAGTTGTGCCCCGTTCGGCGTGGCGCCGCGGCCGCCGTCGGGCCCCGCGTTGAGCGTGCGCAGGCCCAACTCGGCCGCGTTCTCGTCGGTCACACCGCACAGGAAACTCCGCGCCGCGGCCGCGAGCGAACCCTCGGGCGTGAACGCGTGCACGCCCGTCCCGCGAGCGCCGGCCGAAACCTCCTGCGCCGGCGACAGCGTCCAACGCCGGTTGCCCTGCTCGACCGCGCCGAACATTCCGGCCTCTCCCATGGACACCACCGCCCAGCTGTTCTCGTCGCCCGCCACGCGACCGCGATACAGCGTCAGGTCGGGCTGGTATTCGTGGCGGCCCTGCTCGTCGGTGTACCCCACGCTCGCGCCCTCCGCCATCAGCGCGTAGGGCTCCAGCTCCAACTCGACGGTGGTGCCGTTCTCGGCGGGAACTGCCAGCCGTCCGCCACCCGCTGCACGGAACGCGGCCATCGCGCTCTCGTCCACCGACAACAGCGTGCCCGTGGGTTCGGCGGCATCGAGCAGTCCGGCGGCGTCGGGCGAGTTGGTCAGCGCGCGCGCGAACACTCGTGCGGCGACGGGGTCCATGCGAGTGAATACGGCCGCGGCGGCGGGAGCGGCGAACGGGAGCGCGGTGAGCAACAGAATCGCGGCGCGAGCGGAGTACGGACGCATGCAGGGCCCTCGGCGGGTGTCGGTTCGAAGTAGTCGCGGCAGCTCGGCCGCGCGGATGGCCACCGAGTGGCGGGTACCGGGCGGCTGGGCCGGGGACATAAGTCTAATGCGAAAGCGCCCTCAACGCACCACGGTACGCTGGGGGATCGCCACCAGGGCGGGAACGGCGGATTACCTGACGAAGTGGACCTTGGTGGCGGTGTCGCTGCCGCCCTGCCGCAACTGGAGGAAGTACAACCCCTGGCCGAGCGGCACGCCGATGGTGAACGTCAGCGTGTGCGGGCCCATGCCGAGGTTCACGGCCTGCCGTTCGACAGCGCGGCCGGCGATGTCGTAGAGCACCAACTCGGCGGGCTCGTTGGTGGCGAGCGACAGGCTCACGCCGAATGACGAGGTCGTTACCGGGTAGGGCTCCGGGCGGCTGATGGAGAGCGGGAAGCTGCTCGGCAGAAACACGCTCACTTGGCCATAGAAGATCTCGACGCCGTTCTGGAAGCGACCGAGCCGGTAGCTGTAACCGTGGTCGGGGGTCACCGTGGTGTCCGTGTGCGTGAGCGTGCCGGCGGCGTCGAACTGCACGACCTCGCGGTACTCGAACGCGCCGTTGTCGGTGGAGCGGTAGAGCCGCATGGTAAGGGTGTCGGCCGGCTGCGTGGTCCAGTCGATGGAGATGAGCTTGTTGCCGAGCCGCACGGTCTCGAACGTCACCTGCGCGCCGTTCGGGATCAAGGGCACGCGTGCGGCGAACACGTCGGGGTTGCCGCGGCGGGCGTCGGCCCAGCACGGCCACACGAACGAGCTGTTCGCGAACAGCGCGATGTAGTCGCCCTGGTTGGGTTGGATGTTGCTCGGAATCGCCGACCAACTCGAGACCGAGTCCGTGACCGCACCCAGCGTGGTCCATGTGACCCCACCATCGCCCGAGCGTGCGAGATAGACGTGCGACTCGCCGCCGTTCGTGGCCGGGCCCGCGTCGTGGAAGTCGTACCAGGCGCAATAGACGCCGCCATCCGGTGCGACGGCCAACTCGGGCAGCCAGTTGTCGTAGCCCGGCGGGTCCTCGTTCACGCGCTGTGGCGTGCTCCAGGTGAGGCCGTCCGACGACCAGCCCACGAACACATCGCGCTGGTCGCGGCCGCGCTCTCCCGTCTGGTCGGCTAGGCCCAACTGGAGGCGGTAGCCACCCGTACCGAACGCCGAGCCGACGCGCAGGTAGTAGACGCCGGTGACCGGGGCCGTGAACAGCCAGCCGGAGGGAGCGCCGCTGGGCGGGTTCACGGAGGCATCGAATGTGGTGAACGTGAGTCGCGACACCCCGTCTGCTGCGAGGACGCGCAGCGTCAGCTCGTTGCTGAACGCCGTCGAGTCCGCCGCGGCGAGCAGATGTTGGCCGGCCGTGAGCGGAAGCGCGAACAGGTCCACATCACCGCTCGACGTGATTTTGCCGCGCACGGTCTGGTTGATCGTGACCGGCGTGGCGGTGAGCGTGGTGCCGTTGGGCTCCACCTCCTCCTTGCTGCCCACTCCGCCCACCCCGCCGATATCGTCCAGCCAGTTGATGGACTCCGCCCACGACAGATAGAGCCGCCCGCGGTGGGGGCCGTGACTGCGGTCCACGCCGATGCTCGCGAACTCGACACCGTTGGGCCGGTTGAACGCCGGGGCTCCGGTCCCGAAGTTGGTGTAGAGCGATACGACCGTGGCGGGAGCACCGAACGACACGCCGCCGTTGGTCGAACGGCTGACGCGGTAGAAGTCCTGCTCACCCTGCCCGATCAGGTAGTACATGGCGTACACGCGGCCATCGCCGTCCACGATGGGACGCGAGCCCTGCACCCAGCCGTTCTCGGTGGCGGTGTTGAGCGAAATCCGCTGCGGAGTCGAGAACGTGCTGAGAGCGCTGTCCGCCCATTGGAACTCGATCTGCGAGAACCCGTTCAGGAACCGCGAGTAGGTCATGAACACGCGGTGGGTGACCGAATCGGCGACGATCCACTGCTTGTCGAGTTCAAGTATGGGCCCGGTGTTCGCAATCTTCGGGGTGCCCCATGCGAAGGAGGTCCCGTTCCAGCGTCCCTTCACCACGGCGATGCCGCCGGTCGAGTTGCCGAACGTGTCGGACAGGTCGCACAGCGCCGAAAAATAGATGGCACCCGTCTTCTCGTTCACCGCGAGCACCGGGTCGCTGGCCCACTCGAATGCGGCCACTCCGGCAGGCTGTGGAAACGTGCCTTGATCAGTCCAGGTGAGGCCGCCGTCCACCGACGTGGCCCAGCCCTGCGTGTCGTCGGGACTCACGTAGCCTTGCCCGTCGTTCCACGCGGCGACCAGGCGGTCGCCGAACGCGACGATGGACGTCTCGCTCTGGCCCGCATCGCCGGCGTCACCGCCGCGCTCGTTGACGAGCCGGTTGCTGGGTGGGGTGATCGCGAACCGGCCGGCGTCGCGCCACGGTCGCGGTCGCACGCTCGGCTCGGCGAGGGTCGACATCAGATCCTGAGGGGGCGTCGGCTTCGCACGCAGACCGCCGGAGGTGAGCGTCGACTTCCCGGTGCGCTTGAGCCTGAGCGCAAGTTCGCGCAGCTTCGCTTCGCGCCGCTCGACATTCCGCTTTTTCGTGAAACGCTCCTGGCCGACCCGCCTGGCGTAGCTGGCCTTCCACGCCCGGACAGCCGCCTCGTCGCTCCCCAAGCCCCCGGGCCGCACGGGTTCCTGGGCGATCGAGGACGCGGGCAACAGCAGCATCGAGAAGAGCGCCGCGGCCAGCAGCCGGGAGCCGGTGCGAAGGGCCAAAGTCATCTTCGGAGGTCTCCAGTCGGTGGTGCCTGCCGGGGGTCAGGAACCGCCCGGCCATGAATACGGCGCGAGTGTAGAGCCATCCTGCCGGAAGGGCACGCAGGCGCTTGCGGGCAGCTCGCGCCGTCCCGCCTCTATAGAAGAGGGGTGCTGTTGGCGATGTTCCGGGCCAACAGGCCGCGCACGGCCCGCGCCGTCACTGCACGCGCACGCGAAACGTCACCGTGCCACTGCCGCCGGGCAGTAGTGCGCCGGCGAGTGTCCACTGCACGGAACCCGTACCCCCGGCCGAGGGCTGCGTCAGCGTGCAGCCCGTGATGCCGCCGCCGGCCGCGGCGCAACTCGCCGAGTCGAACGTGGTCCACGGTGGGGTGGCGTCGCGGATGACGATGTTGTCGAGCGGTACGGTCCCGGGGTTCGCGTAGGTGATGGTGTAAAGGAGGTAGCCACCTGGCGCGGTGGCCGGCTGGTCCACGCTCTTCGCGATCACGAGCCCGTTGGCGAACGTGAGTGTGGTGACATCGTCGAGTGACTGGTTGCCATCCATTGCAGGCGCGGCGTTCGCATAGGCGAAGCTCGCGGTGAGCGTGGCGGTCTCGAGGGAGCCCGCGGCCGCGCCGAGCGGTGCCTGATGGCGCGCGATCACGCACACCGTCTGCCCGGCGTCGAGTGTGAACGAGCCCGCCAGCGGCGGCTCGCCCGCGTCCAGCGCGCCATCGCAATCGAGGTCGCGCCACAGCGTGAGCCCCCAGCCCGGCACCGCGGGCGTGGGCGTGGTGACCGCACCGAAGCTCACCGCGCCGCTGCTGCCCGCGGTGAATGTGTGGCGATGGAACGCGGCCGTTCCTCCCGGCACGCCCAGTGCGCTGG
>CAZADU010000414.1:0-1934 GCA_964483945.1 uncultured bacterium | reverse complement strand
GCGCAGTCGTCGAGCGTCACGCCCTCGACGGGCACGAACGGCACGACGTCGGTGGCACCCATGCGCGGGTGCTGGCCGCGATGCTGGTTCAGGTCGATCCGTTCGGACGCCTTGGCAATGGCGCGGAACGCCGCCTCGAGCACGGGTTCTGGCTCGCCGGCGAACGTGAGCACCGAGCGGTTGTGGTCCGGGTCCATCTCGCGGTCGAGCAGTGTGACTCCGGCCACAGCGGCGATGGCGTCCAGGATCTGGTCCACCACCTCGCGGCGGCGGCCCTCGGAGAAGTTCGGCACACATTCGACGAGGCGAGGCATGGGACGAGGTCTCCACGGGTCGGGACAGCCGTCTTTGCGGGCGAGTGGAGCATGTTAGGCGCAGTTGGCCGACCGTGCACGCCGGGCCTTGGTCTGAGTCCGGCTGACAGTCCCGGACCTCGCATCGGCACTTTGCACGCAGTCGAGTTCGAGCTTGATCCCCGCGGCTGGGCCACGGCTTCTGGACCTCACGCCGTGCACCTCGCCCACCGCTCGCCGCGCCGGAAAGCGGCGTTGGGCCCTAACGCCGTACACCTCGCCATCCGCGCTCCGCGCATCGCCAACGGGCGTGTGAGTACGGTCAGCGCGTGCCTCACGCACGCCTCGAGTGACGCATCCGGAATCGCATCGGCCAGCTCCGCGCCCAGCTTGGCCTGGGCGACCTTGAAACCCAGGCCGCTCAGCGCTCCGTGGATGTCGTTGTAGCGAGCCTGCCTCGCCGAATCGCGAGCCTTCGATTGTGCCGTGCTTGGCGCGCTTGCCGCAGCCGCGTCCTTGTCTCGTGCCGCGCTCGCCCTAGCCGCGGCCCTTTCTCGAGCCCGCTCGCGCTGAGCGAGTTCGCGCTTCCTCTGCACGTGTTCTCTGCCGAGTACCCGTTCGGCCTCGTACTGGTTGTGCGCGCGGCACAGGACGCGGAGGTTGTCGGGTGTGGTCCTGCCGCCCTGCGCGACTGGAGTGATGTGATCGAGCTCGAGCCGTCGGGTCGATTCACACCGGTGCCCGCCAGCACCGACGAAAGCGCAGCGGCCACCGTCACGTTCCCAGACGAGGCGCCGCATCGCTCTGGGGATGCTCCTGCCGCAGCGCACGTGGTCCACATGCGCAGTTGCATGCTGGGCCGTGCTGGAGTCGCGGGACGGAGCCGCGCTCAAGGCCGAAAGCGAGTTCACTTGCACCGGTGCAAGTGAACTTGACGAGGTTTCAACGAATGGACTTCCATCGCTCGTGGCCGGCCCCTTGCTATGCTTCACTCCGAAGCGCTGCTTCTCAAGGTGCGTGACGTATTGCTTCATCGCCCGGGCATAAACCAGCGCCGGGTCGCCGGAAGGCACCGCGTGGCCCAGTAGCGCCTGTGCCCGCCGCAGTTCGTCGTGTTCGGCTTCGGTGATGGACAGCCGGACCTCGTAGCCGCCGGTCGCGGAGGGTATCACCCGGCCGCGCCGTGATCCGGTCGCTTGCGTCGGCGCGAGCGGAACCGGTGCGGCCTCGCATTCCTGCGTCGTGCAGAGGTCCGCGAGCGAGTTCACTTGCCCCGGGGCAAGTGAACCTGACGAAGTCTCGACATGTGGTTCGCCCGCCGGCTTCGCCGACGTCGCAACGGTCGACCGCGACCGCTCGGCGATCAGCCGGAGGATCTCGTCCCTACTCTTGAACGCCGCGGCGGCCAGCACCTCCGCGACCGTCTCCGGCATGAGGTGCGGCGCCAGCACGGACGAGGTGGCCAAGCTGAGCCGTCCGTCCGCGAGGCACTCGAACACCTCCGGGAACTTGAGCGCTACCCGGGCGACCTGGATGCGCCGGAACGCCTGGTCCTCGGACATGCGCAAGCGGCCCGTGCAGTAGTCGCGCATACAGGAGTAGCCGGCGGCGAGGAAGTCCCGCCGGTGGTCGATCACGGCG
>CAZADU010000413.1:0-1661 GCA_964483945.1 uncultured bacterium | reverse complement strand
CCCAGCTGGTGCTCGACTACCGCGAGCCCAGGGCGATGCAGTTCGCGCTCACCAAGTCGGGCACGCTTCGCAAGCTCGACCTGGAGGGCCGCCTGATCGAGTCCGAGCTGGAATACGACCTCCGTCGCGAGTCCGGCATGTTGCCGCTCGAACCTCGACTCAAGCTCACGGGCAGCTACTCGTACATGGCCGACGCGGGCGTGTTCACGGACTGCCGCTCGGGACTGCGGTTCCCGGTCGCACTGGGGGGTGCAGCACACGCCCTCGAGCAGGCGTTCATGGCCGAGAAGGCAGTGCGCGACTCGATCGCAGGGCCACCGCAGGCGAAGAGCACCTCGAAGGGCGCGGCGACTTCCAATGCCGCGGCGACGACCACCGACGGGACGCCACCGCTCATGGTCACCGTGCATGCGCGTGTGCTGTTGCGCCCGCCGGCGGGCGTCGAGGGCAACAAGCCCATGCTGTTCGTCGAGCGGCTCATGGGCACGTATCCCAATGAATCGTGCGGCGCTCGCGGCGTCACACACGCGCTCGAAGGCACGCGTTGGGTGCTCACGCGCCTGAACGACAAGCCGATCCGCCTGGCGCCCAAGCAGCGCGAGCTGACGATCGGGTTCGACCGCACCGCGGGCCGCGTGGCGGGCTACTCGGGCTGCAATCGGTTCTCGGCGGGCTACAAGCGAGACCCCGATGGCGGCAGCCACCTGTTCCTGGGCGCGATTGCCGGCACGCGCATGGCCTGCGTGGGGCCCGATGTCGAGACGCCGTTCCTGCAGGCGCTGGGCCGAGTACAGGCGTATCGCATCACAGGCCCGCATCTCGAGCTCATTGACGCCGCCGGCGCCGTCGTGGCGCGGTTCGAGTCGCGGAACTTGTGACCGACAGGTCCGCTTTGCCTAGGCCTCACAGGGCGCGATAGAGTCCGGTTCTATCGAGGCGCCATCACAGCCCTGCCGCATCCAGATTCCCAAGGAGAACAAGACAATGCGCGTGTTCCGCGGGCCGCTTTCGCGCGGCATTCTGATCGCGACCCTGATGGCCGCGACGGTCTCGGGTTGCGCCTCGACTCAGACGGGCAACATGTGGCGCGACCAGACATTCCAGACTGACGGCCTCAAGAATGTCCTGGTCGTCGCCCTGCGCAGCGATCCCACGCGCCGGCGCATCTGGGAGGACAACCTGTCCATTGGGCTCGCCACGTACGGCGTGAAGGTGAAGACCTCCTACCAGCTGTGGCCCGCGTCGCTGCCGGACACGGCGGCAGTGATCGAAGCGGTGCGTCGTGACGGCTACGACGGCGTGCTGGTCAACGTGCGCGAAGACGTCAAGACCGATGCGTGGGTGCCGGGCTACACCAAGCGCGAGGCCGTGACCACGCAGAGCTGGTCGGGGGCCTACTACACGTACTGGACGGACGTGGAAGTCGCGGATCGGATGGAGGCCACGACGGTCGCCAACTTCAAGACCGACGTGTGGGCCACGGGCACACCGGGGCGCATGGTGTGGTCGGGCACGGTGCAGACGACCGACGCCGTCACCGACAACGTCATCCGTCAGCTCGTCGACAAGACCATCCTGCCCGAGCTGGCGAAGTCGAAGGTCATCCCGACGAAGAGCAAGTAGCGGCGCCGAGCGTTCACGCGGCGCCGGCGCTACGGGCG
>CAZADU010000412.1:0-2964 GCA_964483945.1 uncultured bacterium | reverse complement strand
GACTGGTGCCAGGCGGGCCGGAATCGCGAGCACGCGGTCACGGGCCCGGCGGCCAAGGGCAAACGTCTCGGCGCGGACCCTGTCGGCGCTGATCAGCACGCCGGCCTCCACCTCGTACTCGAGCTTCTCCCGCTTGGCGCGGACGTGCTCGAGGATCATGCGGGCCTGCGCGTAGGCACGCCCGGCCTCGGTGTCGTACGAGCCGGGCGACGCGCTGCACGGCCGCGTGTTGGCGCTCCACAGCGAGTCCGCACGGCCGGCGTCGATCCGGCCATTCGCCTCGGCGACGATCCGTCCGGTGCGCAGCGCCTTCTGGACCGCTCGGTGCGTGACGCCCTTGTGCCGGGCGTACTCGCGCAATCCCATCAGCCTGCCCATGGAGACCTCCCTTCGGCCCCCCGTGCGCCGGGGACTGCCGGCTACTGGCGACCTATTCCGGCGGCGAGACGCTAGCGCGAGGCCGGGGTCGCCGTCACCCGCGAGCGACAGGCCGGGAAGGACCCATTCGTCACTGCGAGGCCTCGCTCCCGCCTGACCGCAGTTTCCGGTATGCCTCAGACGCCATCCACGAGGTCACCACTTTCTGAAACTGCGGATCATTCATGTATCGCACGAAGATCGCTTCGTTCTGGTCCATCCGCTCCGCGAAAAGGCTCTCCAGCAGGTTCCTAAACACCAGCTCGAACTTATCAACGGGGTTCACGGCCGCCGACTGCTTGAGCGCATCGTCAGCCATCGCGGCTTCGATGATCTGATCAAAGAAGAGCTGGTCGGCCTGATTGAAGTCAGTGCCGAACCGATCGTTGACGACATCGATCAATTGGGACAGTGGAACGGGCTGCTCTCGAACCATTCCACTGCCAACCTCCGTGGGGCCATCGAGGCGTCCGGCGGTGCCCTCCCGCAGCGAGATCGACCCTTCACTGATCTTCTGCAGGCGGTAGTACTCCAGCAGCACCTCGTCATCGAACTGATAGGCTGGGCCGCTCTTGCGGCGTGGGAGCTTCGCCGTGAGATGCCGAAGGAACACGTACAGCCGCTCTAGGTCGGAGTCCTGATACGGGATCACTTGGCTCAGGAAGCCATAGAGGTTTAGAAACGCCTGCGCCTTGCCGCGCCAGAGTTCCGCCTCATCCTCGTCGTCCGCTTGTCGCACCGCGAAGCGCGACACAGCCGGATCAAGTGCTGCGTTCATCGCCTGATGGTCGGCCGGGCCCTGCCGCTGCCTCGGCTTGAAGTAGACCACGCAGAAGCGCTCGAGTTCCTCGGCTAGGTAGATTCCTGAGGCGTCGAGTTCGCCTTTGATCGTATACATGCGAGCGGGGTCAACCGCCTCGCCCATCCCCGCGCCCTCGAAGTACGTCTTGAAGGCCTCGCGAATCTCCTCGCGATCGTTCACGAAGTCGAGAACGAAGGTGTCTTCCTTGAGTGGATGAATGCGGTTCAATCGCGACAACGTCTGCACGGCCTGAATGCCCGCAAGCCGCTTGTCCACGAACATCGTGTGCAGCAACGGTTGATCAAAGCCCGTCTGGTACTTCTCAGCAACGAGCAGCACCTGGAACTCCTGAGTCGAGAACTTCTCGGGCAGCTCCTTCTCGGAGATGCCCTGGTTCATGCCTACTTCGGTGTAGTTGACGTTGCCGAGCTTGTCGTCCTGCACCTTGCCGGAGAAGGCCACCAGCGACTTGATTGCGTAGCCCTTCTCCTTGATGTACCGGTCAAAGCTCTGTTTGTAGCGAACAGCCTCCAAGCGTGAACCGGTGACCACCATGGCCTTGGCTCGGCCGCCGATCTTGTGCCGTGTGACAGCCTGGAAGTGTTCGACCATCACCTCGGTCTTCTGTGCAATGTTGTGGGGGTGGAGCTTCATGAACCGCGCGAGCGCCTGGGCGGCCTTCTTGCGCTCGACGTTCGGGTCTTCCTCGGAGGCCTTGAGCAGCTTGAAGTACGTTGCGTACGTCGTGTAGTGCTTCAGTACGTCGAGGATGAACTCCTCCTCGATCGCTTGTCGCATTGTGTAGCGGTGCGCGGGCCGCCCATCGCGGCCAAATACCGCGAGCGTCTTGTGCTTGGGCGTGGCGGTGAATGCGAAGAAGCTCAGATTCGCCTGCCGGCCGCGCTTCGCCATACTGCGGAACAACTCCTCCATGTCGTCGCGGCCTTCCTCGGCAGCGCGTTTGCTCGCTTCGTCCCGCAACCCCTCGCCGCCGAGCACTTCCTTCAGGTCGGTCGCCGTCTCGCCGCCCTGCGAACTGTGGGCCTCGTCGATGATGACGGCGCAACGCCGTGTGGCGAGCATGCCCGTGCCGCGCTCACCGCGCTCCTCGGCCAGCTTGAGCAATTGGCGCGAGACGAAGGGAAACTTCTGCATCGTCGTGATGATCACAGGCACCGCGTTCTCGAGCGCCTCGGCAAGCTGCCGCGAACTCTCATCGATCCGCTGCACGACACCGCGCTTGTGCTCGAACTGGTAGATCGTGTCCTGAAGCTGCTGATCGAGTACGACCCGGTCGGTCACCACGATCACGCTGTCAAAGACACGCTGGTTCGCCGCGCCGTGCAGGGAGGCGAGCCGATGTGTCAGCCAACCGATCGTGTTGCTCTTGCCGCTTCCGGCGGAGTGCTCGACGAGGTAGTTCTGCCCAACCCCCTCGCTTCGGGCAGCTTCCACCAGCAAGCGCACAGCCTGAAGCTGGTGGTAGCGGGGAAAGATCATCGACTCGGTCTTGACCTTGCGGCCCTGGTCGTCGCGCTTCTCGTCGGTCTGCAGGTGGATGAACCGCGCGAGGAGGTCGAGCAGGCTGTCGCGCTGCAGCACCTCTTCCCACAGGTACGCGGTGCGATAGGTCCGCCCGGCCGGATCGGGCGGGTTCCCGGCGCCGCCGTCGCAACCCTTGTTGAACGGGAGGAAGTGCGTCGCTGTCCCCGCCGTCGTGCCGGGCGGCGAATTCCGTTTTCCTT
>CAZADU010000411.1:0-6502 GCA_964483945.1 uncultured bacterium | reverse complement strand
AGTGGCAAGACCGAGGTGTACCTGCGCGCCGCTCGCGCTGCTCGCGAAGCCGGCGGGCAGGCGCTCATCCTCGTGCCGGAAGTCGCACTCGCCTCGCAGGTGGTGGCCGTGTTCCGCAAGCGCTTCGGCGGACGTGTCGGGTTGCTGCACAGCTACCTGCCGGTGGGAACCCGCCGCCGCAACTGGGAACTGGCGCGACGTGGCGCACTCGACGTGGTGGTGGGTGCCCGTTCCGCGGTGTTCGCGCCGCTGCCCGCGCTCAAACTGATCGTGGTGGACGAGGAGCACGAGCCGGCCTACAAGCAGAGCGAGCAACTGCGCTACCACGGCCGCGACGTGGCCGTGCGGCGCGCGCAGATGCTGGGCATTCCCGTGGTGCTGGGCTCGGCCACGCCGAGCCTGGAAACACTCGCGAACGCCGCACGCGGGCGCTACCGGCGGCTGCTCCTGCCCACGCGCGTCGACCGGCGCGCGATGCCGGTGGTGCGCATCGTGGACCTGCGCCGCGAAGGCAGCGGCCCAGGCCTGCTGTCCGCGCCGCTTCGAGGCGCGATCGCCGAGCGGCTCGAGCGCCGGGAGCAGGTGCTGTTGTGGCTCAACCGCCGCGGGCACTCGCACCACGTGCAGTGCCGCGGCTGCGGCCACACGCCGGAATGTCCGCGCTGCGACATCTCACTCACGCTGCACGTGGAACCGCGCGGCTTGCGCTGCCATTACTGCGACCACCGCGAGCCGGCGCCGGACGTGTGCCCGAAGTGCCATCTGTCACTGTTGCGTTACGCGGGCGCGGGCACGCAGCGCGCGGAGCGCGAACTGGCGGCGGCATTCCCGGGCGCGCGCGTGCTGCGGCTGGACCTCGACGTGGCGCGCGCCAAGGACGGCCCGGGCGGCACACTGACGGCGTTTGCGCGCGGCGAGGGCGACATCCTGCTGGGCACGCAGATGATCGCGAAGGGTCTCGACTTCCCACGCGTGACGTTGGTGGGCGTGTTGGATGCGGACGTGGCGCTGCACCTTCCGGACTTCCGTGCGGCGGAGCGCACGTTCCAACTGCTGGTGCAGGTGGCGGGCCGCGCGGGCCGCGGCGCTCGCCCCGGCGAAGTGGTGGTGCAGACCTGCACGCCGGAGCACGTGGCGATCATCGCGGTGGCGGCACCCAAGCTGGAAGACGGCGAGCGCGAGTTCCGCAAACGAGAACTGGCCGAGCGTCGCGACGCGCTCTACCCACCGTTCGCGCGACTGGTGACGCTGCGCCTGGATGGTGCGAACGAGGCCGCGGTCGAAAAGGCGGCCACGGCATTGGCGGATCGCGCGCGCGAAGGCGCGCTCGACGACGTGACCGTGCTGGGCCCAGCGCCGCAACCGCTCGCCCGTCTCCGCGACCGCCACCGCTGGCACATCCTCCTCAAGAGCCCCGACGGCAAACCTGTCCGCACGCTGGCGGCCACGCTCCTCGACTGGGCCGACGAGCACATCAAGGGCTCGGTGCGCGTGATGGCGGACGTGGATCCGATCGAAGTGCTGTAGGCCCGCCCGGCCCCATGCGCTCGGAGAGCGCGAGACACGACAAGGAATCGCCTCGACCGACGCCAGGATTGCCGAGCGAGCGCCGCGGCCGGTCGGAACGGCGAGGGGCATCTGGCCTGAGAGGCGTCGCGCAGGGAGCGCAGGCAGGGATGCCGGAGCGACCGGAGCGCCGAGTGAGCCGGAGGCAGGATGCCGCAGGCGAGCGTCCTCTCTGGCCAGATGCCCCTCGCCGTCTCCGATCCGGGCGAAGACCTTCGCCGATGGAATGCCACGCCACCGAGCAGCGTACCCCGATGTAGCGACACCACTTCGGACGCTGCACACACGCCTCACCCCGAGCGCGCGACCGCATCGTCAGGACCACGCAAATCAGGCCTTCAAGCTTGACGCTCAAGGAGTTGCAACCCTAGTGTCGCCCCGAAATCGCCGCCATCGCAGGCCCTCGCGCGGTGGCATCCTTCCCGCAAGGGGTATTCACTGACATGACCCACGCCAGTGTCCGCCACGCTTCGAACGCCCTCCAGGCCGGGGGGGCCGCCACGCCCATCACGTTCGAGTTCATCCGGGAACACCCCCGGGTCAAGCTCTACGTCCGCATGGCCGACGCGGCGCTCGAGTCCATCGGCTATACCGAGCACGGCGAGCGCCACGTCGGCCTCGTCTCGCGCATCGCGTTCAACGTGCTCAAGCGCCTCGGCAAGCCCGAGCGCCATTGCGAACTGGCCGCCATCGCCGGCTACCTGCACGACATCGGCAACGCCGTGAACCGCGACCACCACGCCCAGACCGGTGCGACCATGGCCATGCAACTGCTCAACGACTTCGGCATGCCGGACGATGAGATCCTGCCCGTCATCGCCGCCATCGGGAACCACCACGAGAACGACGGCGACCCGGTCAACGACATCGCCGCAGCACTCATCCTCGCCGACAAGAGCGACGTGCATCGCACGCGCGTTCGAAATCCCGACATGATCAAGTTCGACATCCACGACCGCGTGAACTGGGCGGTCGAGAAGAGCTTCCTCAACGTGGACGAGGACCGGAAGCACATCACACTCGAGCTGTCGCTCGACCCGGCCATCTCGCACATGATGGAGTACTTCGAGATCTTCATGACGCGGATGCTCGCGTCCCGCAAGGCGGCGAAGCACCTGGGGGCCACGTTCGGGCTCCAGGTCAACGGTCACCGCGTCGTCTAAGGAGGAGTGCCTTGAACAAGCGCGTCATCGTCGGGGCCGCCCTCGCAGCCCTGCTGCTCGAGGCGGGTGTGGCGGCTGCCCGTAATCCTCATTGCGCCGGCGGCATCCAGTACGTGATCCAAGCCATGCGCGATAAGGAGCGTGGCAACACCGAGGACTACGTTCGCGAGATCAACAAGGCAGTCGAGCAGCTCACCATGTGCGCCAGCGAGGATCCCGCCGACCACGAGGCGATCGGCTATCTCGGCTGGGCGCTCGCCGAGGTGGACAGCGCCGGGCCGGCCGGCAAGGCGTTCCAGACCGCGATCGCGGGGCTGTCCGCAAAGGGTGACAAGAAGAAGATCGAGATGGCGAACAACAACCTCGAGTCCTACTGGGCGCGCGCCTACAACGATGGCATCAAGCGCATCGGTGCAGCGCAGGACGCCTACCCCGAGTTCACCAAGACGCCCACCGACGACGAGAAGCCGCTCAAGGAGGAGGCCGCCAAGCAGTTCGACGCCGCGGTCGCGAGCCTCACGCGCGCGAAGCTGCTCAAGCCGGCCAGTGCGACCACCATCCGCAACCTGGCCACGGTGTACGCCATGATGGGCCGCTACGACGAGGCCGAGACGGTGCTGCGCAACGGGCTCACGGAGGCCGCGCAGGACACCGCGGTGGCGGGCCTGAAGGATGCGCTCAGGACCGTGCGCACGAACAAGGCGAATGCGTTGCTCGACGCCAAGAAGTACGACGAGGCCATCGTCTACTACCAGGAACTGATCAAGATCGATCCCGAGAACGCGGATCACTACATGGGCATGGGCAGCGCACTGTTCAATCGCGCCACCACCAAGCAGGACGCCGCTCGCCGGGCCGACTTCAAGCTGGCTGGCGAGGCCTACTCCAAGGCGTTCGCGATCAAGCCCACGAACGGCGACCTCGGGTTCAACGCCGCGCTCGCATACCAGTCAGCCGGTGAGTTGGCGCTGGCCGAGGGCGCATGGCGCGCCGTGCTCAAGCAGACGCCCGACGACGCCGACGCGCTGTCGAGCCTGGGCTCCACGCTCGCCGACATGCAGAAGTTCGACGAGGCCGTTCAGGTCCTGACACGCGCCGTGAACCTCAAGCCCGACAACAAGACCTACTTCCGCCAGTTGGGCGCCGTGTACAGCAAGGCTGGTAACAACGCCAAGTCCACCGAGATGCTGATGGTGTTCATGGCCATGAACAACGGCAAGGAGAACGCCGATCCAGCCGGTTCAGCGAAGTCGGCCAAGGCGGGTTCGGCCGCGGCCAACACCGCTGCCGCGATGGGCTCGCCCGACAAGGTGCTGGACTGGGAATCCGAGGGCCGCAAGCTGCAGACTTGGATCTTCTCGGGCAAGAAGCAGGGCTTCACGTTCGACGCCTCGGGCGGCATGACGCTCGTGCAGAAGTCGGACTGGTCCACCGCCGTCACGGGCGGCAAGTCCACCCCCGGGACGGCCGGCAAGTCCACCGCCGGCACGGGCGACAAGAAGTGACGGGGCCGGTGCGGGGCGCGCGCCCCGCACCGGCCGCTCCCATGCGGCGCACGTCTGCGGCAGCGCACGGCCTCTCGCCCCTCCAAGGCGGGAGGCCGTCGTGCTTCGCGGCCTGCCACCGCGGTCGGCGCTGAGTATGACCACGGCCCTCGGCCGCGTCGTCATCCTGGGCTACGGCAACCAGGGCGAGGCGCACGCTCGCAACCTGCGCGACTCGGGCGAGCAGGTGAGCGTCGCCGCGCGTGCCGGCCGCGGCGCGGAATCGCGCGCCCGCGTGCACGGCTTCGAGGTTGCGCCACCCGCCGACGCGGTGCGAGCGGCCGACACGCTCGCAGTGTTGCTGCCCGACGAGGCCGTGCCCACGGCTTGGCCCGAACTGTCGGCGCACCTGGGCGGCGTGCGCACGTTCGTATTCGCGCACGGGTTCAACCTGCTCTACGGCTCGCTCGAGTTCCCGCCTGAGGCCGCGGTGGTGCTGGTCTCGCCCACCGGCCCCGGTCGCGTCGTCCGCGAGCTGTACGAGAAGGGCGATGGCGTGCCCGCTTACCTCGCCGTGCACCAGGCCGGCCGCGGCGACGCATGGGCGACCGCCACGCACTACGCCACCTCGCTCGGCAGCGCGCGCGCCCGGCTGCTGCGCACGACGGTGCGCGAGGAGACCGAGGTGGACCTGTTCGGCGAGCAGGCCGTGCTGTGTGGCGGCATGAACGCGCTGGTCTCGGCCGCGTACGGCACGCTCGTGCGCGCCGGCTACACACCCGAGATCGCCTATCTCGAGGTGGTGCACCAGCTGCACTACCTGGCCGAGTTGCTGCACGCGCGCGGTGTGGCGGGGCTGCGCCGCGGCATCTCGGGCACCGCACTCTACGGCGACCTCACGCGCGGCCCGCGAGTGATCAACGAGGTCTCGCGCCAGGCCATGGAGAGCATGCTCGCCGAGATCCGCTCCGGAGCATTCGCTCGCGAATGGCTTGCCGAGGTGGCCGCGGGCCGCCCGCAACTGAACCGGCTGCTCGCCGAGGGCGACGCCGACGCGATCGAGGAAGGCCGGCGCCGTGCACTGGGTGGCAGCCCCGAATCGCCGACAAGCAGCCCTCATCAAGGCGGAGCGGCAGCGCCTCCTGAGTGAGACTCCAGAGGCACGAGATCCTGCCGTTTGGGTCAGGATGGGCCCCCGGGGCGCCGCGCCAGCCACCGGGAATCGGACTAACCCCTTGTCCATTAGGCGATTGACAGCGCTGGCGCGCTCCGGTTACCGTTCTTTTGTCCGGTCTTCGGATGGCCGCCCGCACGGGTGACCGACGATCGGATGTGCCCAGGAGGAAGTGATGACCAAGGCCGATATCGTGGACCAGATCTCCGAGCGTACGGGCCTCACCAAGAAAGACGTCGCCGAAACGGTGGACTGCTTCTTGAATGCGGTCGCCAAGGCTCTCGCGGATGGCCACCACATCGAGATCCGCGGCTTCGGCACGTTCCGGGTGAAGGACCGCAAGTCTCGCATCGCGCGCAATCCTCGCACCGGTGAGGCCGTGCCCGTGCCCCCGCGCCGCGTGCCCGTGTTCAAGGTGTCCAAAGAGCTCAAGGACATGGTGGCACAGCAGTAACGCCCGACCCCGAGGGCGCTCGACATTCCGGCACGGCCGGGCTCCCGTGAGCCCGGCCGTGTCGCTGTCCGGCCAACTGGTTGTGCTGCTTGGGAAGAGGTCATCCGTCGTGAGCGACGCCAGGTGAGTACCCCGTGACCCAGCCCGAACACCGAGCCGTGCGCGCCGCGCTGCCGGTCACACTCGCCGTCTTGCTGCTGGTGCGGCTCGCGGCCAGTGTCGCTCCCGGGGAGTACGCGTGGGGCTTGGACTTCGCGCGCTTCCTCACGCCCGTCGCGGCCTGGCCGCTGCTGGTGCTGCTCGCGGCTGCGGTCGCATTCGCGCTGGCGGGTCGCTGGCCGCGCTCGCTCGCCGCGACGGCCCCGTTCGGGCGCCGGTGGGGCTGGGCGCTGGGCATCGTGTTGCTGGCCACACTGGCGGCGTTCCCCGACCGCGTGCGGTTCGTGGGCGATTTCGTGTTGCGACTGGGGACCCTCGACGAGGGCTGGTTCCGTCGGCTGTTCCCGCAGGCACTGCCGCTCGACGTGCTCGTGAATCACGTCGTGCCGGGCCGCCTCGGAGCGATGGCGGGAGTGGAGCCACTCGCTGTGATGCGCGCGCTCGGGCTCGCTGAGGCCGCACTGCTCGTCTACCTGGCGGTGCGCTTCGCGCGCCTCGTCAC
>CAZADU010000410.1:0-9785 GCA_964483945.1 uncultured bacterium | reverse complement strand
GCCAAGCTGCGCGCCGCGCAGCGCGACGGGCTCACCCCCGTGGTGTGCGTGGGTGAGACGCTTGCCGAGCGCGAGGCGGCACGCACCGAGGAAGTGCTGGTGCGGCAGGTGACGGTCGCCTACCACGGACTGGAGGCGGCGCAGGCGCGCGCCACAGTGGTCGCTTACGAACCCGTGTGGGCGATCGGCACCGGCAAGGTCGCCACACCCGCGCAGGTCCGCGACGCACACCGCGTGATCCGCGACACGCTCGACCGGGTCATCGGTGGGGGAGCCGGACGGGAGATCGCCATCCTGTACGGCGGCAGCGTGAACGCGGGCAATGCCGCCGCACTGTTCGCCGAAGCCGACGTGGACGGCGCGTTGGTCGGTGGTGCCTCGCTCGAGGCGGCATCGTTCTGGAAGATCGTCGCCGCGGCATCCACGGCAGGCTGAGGCGAACGCTCCGGGAGCCACACCCGGCGAGCCTCTGCCGCGAGCCCGCGTGGCATCGCACTCAGGCGAGGAACGATGCGAGCGCGAGTGGCGTGACCGGCCACTTCCCGCGGCCCGTCGTGCTTCAGCGACTCGGCGCCGCTGCCATGTCAGCGATTCTGCACCCCCTCGGGCTGCTTCCCGCGGCTTTGACGCACCGGCGGGCCGCCTGATAGATTCCACGCCCGTTTGCCGTTCTGGCCCGGAACACTCCCTCGGCCGGGAGCGGGACTTTCCAAGAATCGAGGAGCTGCATGTACCCCCTGTTGCTGTCACTTCACCTCATCGTCTGCCTGTGCCTCGTGGCCGTGATCCTCGTCCAGTCGGGCAAGGGTGGCGGACTCGCCGGCGGCGCGTTCGGTGGTGCGACACAGACGGTGTTCGGCGGCCGCGGTGCCACGGACTTCATCACGCGCGCCACGATCGTGCTGGGCGTGCTGTTTTTCGCGACATCACTCTCGCTCGCGCTCATCACGTCGCGTGGCAACGTCGGGGGCCGCAGCGTGGTGAGCGAGGCGGCCCGCCGTGCCGCCGGTACTGCACCTCCGGCGGCTGCACCGGCGACGGGCGCCCCCGCGGGAACCGCTCCGCTCACGCCGGCGCCCGCGCTCCCGCCACCGGCGACCCCGCCACCGGGGAGCGGCACCAACCGCTGAAGCAGGTCCCTGACTGTCGTGCCCGGGTGGTGGAAATGGCATACACGTACGCTTGAGGTGCGTATGGGGAGACCCTTGCGAGTTCGAATCTCGCCCCGGGCACCATCTGATGTGACGCGAGCCGCGCTCTGAGGGCGCGGCTCTTCCATTGAGGGCAAGGTTTCGCCGCATCGGACAGCTCCGTGCCGCCGTGGTGACCTCGGCGCTCCCGCCACTCGCCGCGAACCCGGAGAGCCCCGCCATGCGTCAGTCCCTCTTGCACGTCGGACTCGTCCCCGCGGCGGTACTGGGGCTCGCCGCCTCGTTTGCGCTGGCGCAGAGCCCGCCGCCGTCGCCGCGACCGACACCCGCTACTGCGGCCGTCACGCCCGCTGTAACGGCCGCGCCAGCACAAGTCACCCCGGTCGTCACGCCCGCTGTGCCGGCCGCCGCGCCCGCTCCAGCGCAAGTCATCCCGGCTGCCGCGCTTGCGGTGCCGCTGCCCGCGGCTGCGCCAGTGCCCTCGCCCGTGAGCGGCATCCGCAACAAGCTCTCTGCGGCCGACCTGCCCTCAGCGGAGTCCATCCTCGAGGTGCACCGTGAACAGCATGGCGAAGACGGCCCATGGCTCGCGGGGCTGGGATGGCTCGCGCGCGGAGCACTGCTGGTAGGCGACACGGCAGCAGCACGGGGCTATGTCGGCGAGACGCGCGCCGCGGTGCAGCGCCGGCTCGTGGGGCGGCCGCTCGCGACGGATCGCGACGCCGAGGGCTCGCTCGGGGCGGCCATTGAAGTGGAAGCACAACTGCTCGCGAGACAGCACGGACGCGACGCCGCGGTCGAGCTCCTGCGGCGCGAGTTGGCCGTGCCGGAGACACCGCCCACGTTCGTGTTCATCGATCGCCAGGGCGTCGTGCGCCGCTACACGCCCACGCGACTCAGCGAGGCCGCACTCGAACGCGAGGTGGCGGCCCTGCGCTGACCGGCGAGCGACCGGCTCGTGACACAGGGCGAGCGCCCTCGATCGGACGGCGTCAGGGGGGCACTCGAGCCGCCCGGACGCGCGAAGGCCCCGCCGAGACTGTGCCCGGCGGGGCCTTCGTGTGAGCGGGAGCGGGCGCGCTACTCGAGGATCTCCTTCACGTAGTCCTCCATCGTGTCGCCGTCGATGTAGCCCACGACGCGGCGCACGATCTCGCCCTTGCGGTTGATGAAGAACGTGGTCGGGATCGAGCGGATCGGGCCGTAGGCGTCGAGCACCTCGTCGTTTGCCATGGCGAGCGTGAACTTCACGCCCAGCGTGCTGGCGAACTTCTTCACGCTCTGCGCGCTGGTCTCGTCCACGGACAGGCCGATGACGGCGAGGCCCTGCTTCTCGTAGCGCGTCTGCATCGTGGACAGGTGCGGCATGCTGGCGCGGCAGGGGCCGCACCAGGTCGCCCAGAAGTCGAGGATCACGGGGCGCTTGCGCAGATCGGACAGCTTGAGCGGCTTGCCGTCGAGCGTCTTCACCGTGAATGCGGGAGCCTGCCTAGCTTCGGACGCGACGGGAGCGGCGAGGGAAAAGGCGAGCGCGGCGGCGAATAGGCGCAACGGGGTCGCGAAACCGGTCATGGAGTGTCCTCGAGTCTCGGCCAACGATGCAGGTGTTCGGCGATTCGCTTCATGACTGTAACCGCAAAGCGCGAACGAGGTGACCGGCGCAGGAGGATTTGTCACGATTTTGACCGCGCTCCGAAGCGTTTCGGAGTTGTGCAGCCGATGCCATGTCCTCGCTCGCTCGCGACGGAAGCTTGGGGCGCTCGCACGGCTTGTGCTAGCGTGACCCCGCTCTCCCGCGAATGCCCGCGCCCTGCGCGGACCTGAACGACTTCACAAGGAAGGTGAAGCCGATGGTAATGGCCTCTGTGCTGCCTATGTTCACATCGTGGCTCATGCTCCAGGCGGGAGCGGCCGCGTCCATCCCGCAGCTGATCGGGAACGCGAGCCTGTTCTCCAAGGCCGTGCTCCTGCTGCTCGTGGGCATGTCCGTCTACTCGTGGGCCGTGCTGTGGGACCGGTTGCGGCTCTACGGCCGTGTGCGCGTGCAAGACGCGCGCTTCCTGCAGGCGTTCCGCACCGCGGAGTCGGCCGGGGACGTGCGCATGATGGCCATGCAGCATCCGGTCTCGGTGCTGGCGAAGACTTCGCTCGCCGGCCAGAAGGCGGCCGAGCAGCACTCCGCCGAGGCGCTCGGTGCTGCCGCCCGCTTCGAGCTGGTGCAACGCGCCATGGATCGCGCCGCCGATGAGGCAGTCAACCATCTCGAGCGGCACGTCGGCTTCCTCGCCACCACCGGCAGTGTCGCACCGTTCATCGGCCTGATGGGCACGGTGTGGGGCGTGATGGTGTCGTTCGTGAACATCGGCGCTCAAGGCTCGGCCACGCTGGCCGTAGTGGCTCCCGGCATCGCCGAAGCACTCATCGCCACCATCGCAGGGCTCGCCGCGGCGATCCCCTCGGTCATCGGGTACAACCACTGCCTCGGCAAGCTGCGCGAAATCGGCCACAGCGCCGCACAGTTCACGAGCGAGTACGTGGACCGTCGCCTGGGCGCGAGGCTGTCGTGAAGCTCCAGTCCCAGCGCGGTCCGATGGCCGAGATCAACGTCACGCCACTGGTGGACGTGGTGCTGGTGCTGCTCATCATCTTCATGGTCACGGCACCCTTCCTGCAAGGGGGCCTCGAAGTGGACCTTCCCAAGGTGGCCACGAAGGGGATGGATGTGCGCGAGGGGCTCATCATCAGTGTTCGTCGCGGCGGTACGATCGCCGTGGGTGAGCGCGTCGTGCCCTCGGGCCAGTTCGAGGACGCGCTCAAACGAGCAGGTGCGACCGAGCGGCCGGTCTACCTCAAGGCCGACCAGAGTGTGCCGTACGGTGACATCGTGTCCCTCATCGCGCGGCTGCGCCGCGCCGGCGTCGCCTCACTCGGACTCGTGACCCAGCCGGCGGAGGAGAAGCGTCCGTGAAGGGCACGCTCATGGCCTCGACGGTCGCGCACCTGACGCTGCTGTCGGTGATGTTCGTACTGCGGCCGGCGCGCGACATGGTCGTGCCCGGACCGGACGTCGTGCAGGTGTCGCTGATCGGCGAGCCCGAGCCGCCGGCCCCCGCGCCCGTGATCAAGGCGAACGACGCCGTCGCACCCGACGAGCCAGACGGCGTGCGAATCGAGAAGCCGCGCGCCAAGCCCAAGCCGGAAGTGAAGCAACAGACGAAGGTGCCGGATCCGAAGGCCCCCGTGCCCGTGCAGCGCGACACGCCGCCGTCGCCGTCGAGCGAGCGCCGTACGGTGCTGCCCTACGCGGCCGTGGGCGCCGGGATGTCGGGGCAGGTGTCGGTGGACGACGCCAACTTCGAGTTCGCTTATTACCTGCAGATGGTGCGTGCGCAGATCGCGCGCAATTGGACCCCCCCGGCCGGCTCGTCGCCGGGCGCGCGCGCCGAGGTGTACTTCCGCGTCAATCGCGCCGGTGAGATCACGGGGCTGATGCTCGAGTCCTCGAGCGGCGGGGAGTACTTCGACCAGACCGCACTGCGTGCCGTCGTCATCACGCAGCAACTCCCGCCGCTGCCACTCGGCTATGCCGGCGCGGCCCTCGGCATCCACTTCGGTTTCGAGTACACGGGGCCCTGATGATCCACCGCCGTCCGGTACTGCTGTGCCTGGGAGTCGCACTCGCGCTGGTCCACATCCTGCCGCACACTTCCGCGCGCGCTCAGGGCGGAGACGTGCGCATCGACGTCAAGAGCGGAGCCATCGCGCGCCTGCCGCTGCGCTGCGAGCCGCTCACGGGTTCGCCGTCGGGGCCCGCGCCGGTGCGCGCCGCCGACGACGTGCTGGCGGCCGACCTGCAGCACTCGGCCGTGTTCCAGGTCGACCGCCAGTGGGCGACGGACCCGGCCGCGACCGCGCCGCAGTTCGTGACCTCAGGACGCTGGACGGTGACGGGTGATCGCGTCCGCCTCGAAGGCGAGTTGCGTGACTTCCCGGCACGCCGTGCGATCCTCGTCCAGTCCTATGACGGCCCCGTCGCTGATTGGCGCCGGCTGCTGCATCGCTTCTCGGATGACATCGTGCAGCAGATCACCGGTGAGCGCGGCGTGGCCGACACGCGCATCGCGTTCGTGGTGTGCGGCGGGCGCGAAAAAGAGCTGTGGCTTATGGACGCAGACGGCCACGGTGCGCGCTCACTCACCGCCGACAAGTCCATCGCCCAATCGCCAGCCTGGTCGCCCGAAGGTTCGCTGCTGTTGTTCACGTCTTGGCGCGGGGGCTCGGGTCCCCAAGTCTGGGTGATGTCGCCCGAGAACCGCAAGCCGTTCCTCGTCTCGGGCCGCGCCGGGCTCAACACCAGCCCGTGCTATTCACCCGACGGCCAGCGCGTGGCATGCACGTTGTCGCAGGACGGCAACGCCGAGGTGTACTCGCTCGACGCGCGCGGCGGCAGTCCGCTGCGGCTCACGAACCACCGCTCGATCGACACGTCGCCTACCTGGGCGCCGACCGGGCGCGAGATCGCGTTCACGTCGGACCGCTCCGGCACGCCGCAACTCTACGTCATGGACGCCGATGGCAGCAGCATGCGCCGGCTCACGTTCGACGTGGACTACACCGATTCGCCCGCGTGGTCGCCGAAGGGCGACCGCATCGCATTCGTCACACGCGTGGGCGGCGGGTTCGACCTGTGGACCTGTCGCGCCGACGGCACCGGGGCCGCGCCCGTGGTGACCGGCGGCAACAATGAGAATCCCCGCTGGTCCGCCGACGGCCGCCACCTCGTGTTCGCGTCGAACCGCGATGGGGGGTACGGTCTGTGGGTGACCGATCTCGATGGCTCCCTGCCCCGGAAGCTGAGCACCGGGGGGCGGTGTGCCGTGTCCCCGGCCTGGTCGCCGCGTCGTGCGTCCGGGCGATAGCACCGAACGTCCCGAGCAACTTCGATTCTCGCCAGGAGGCCCCGATATGAAGCGATTCTCACGGATCCTGATGTTCGCGCTGGCCGCAACGCTCGTGTTCTCGGTCGCCGGCTGTGCGAAGAAGCCCGCCAAGACCGCGGAGGTCCCGCCCGTGGCCACGCCCGCCGAGACGGTGCCGACGCCCGCACCGGCACCCACGCCGCCCCCCCCGGCACCCGAGCCGGCCCCGCCGACCGTGACGGCGGCGGATTTGCAGATCGTGTATTTCGGGTATGACTCGTTCTCGCTGGACGATCAGGCGCGTGCCGCGCTGGACAGCAATGCCAAGCTGATGCGCGACAACGTCACGCTCGGCGTGTCGGTGGATGGCCACTGCGACGAGCGCGGCACGGTCGAGTACAACCAGGCGCTTGGCCAGAAGCGCGCCGAGGCGGTGCAGGCCTATCTCATGGACCTGGGTCTCGGCGGCGATCGGTTCCGCGTCATCTCGTATGGCAAGGAACGCCCCGCGTCCGATGGCCATGATGAGGCGGCGTGGGCCCGCAACCGCCGCGTGGAGTTCACGCCGCGATGACGTCGCGCACGAGCACGCGCCGCTTTCCGGGCGCGGGCGGCTGGGTGGCGGCGGTGCTGTTGCTGGCCGCCGCCGGCACCCCCGGCTGCTACACGGCGCAGATGACGCAGCTCACGCAGGGGCTCGACAGCCTGCGCACGCAGGTCGAGGTGATGAACGCTCGAGACTCGGTGAGCGCTCGCACGCTCGAGGAGACGCGGCGCGAGTTGGCCGAGCAGCACGACATGCTGCTGTCCACGCGCGCCACGGCGTCGAGCGCGTCGCGGCAGACCGACGAGACGCTCGGGCGGCTCGAAGGGAAGCTCGACGACATCATGGCGAGGTTCCGGATCCAGTCCGAGCGCCAGCCCGTCCAGCGCCCGAGCGAGCCGGCACCCGCCCAACCTGGGCCCGGAGGCACCGCCCCACCCGCGACCGGTGCGCCAGGCGGCCCGGCGCCGACGCAAGTGTACGACCAGGCGACCACCGACCTGACACAGGGCCGTTACGCCATGGCGCTCACCGGCTACCGCGATTTCCTGCGCCGGTTCCCCGAGCACGATCTTGCCGACAACGCGCAATACGGTTCCGGCGAGTGCTTCTTCGCACAGGCGCAGTTCGACAGCGCGCTCGTCGAGTACTCCCGCGTCGGCGCGACGTGGGGCCGGGGCGACCGTGCGCCGGCATCGCTCTACAAGCTCGGGTTGTGCGAGGAGCGTCTCGGGCGGATGGCCGACGCCAGTCGGACGTTCCAGGACCTCGTGGCGCGTTTCCCACAGAGCGGCGAGGCCCAGCTGGCGCGTGACCGGCTCAGCAGGCGCTGAGGCGAACCGCGCCGCCGCGGTGCGCATGAGCGCGAGGGTGTGCCTCCCGGCCCTCGCGCTCATCGCGTGTTCAGGTGTGGCTGTGTTCCCGGCCCGCGCGCAGGTACCGACGCTTCCGGATTCCGCGGTGCACGAGGTGAGCGCGCGTGGTCCCGATCGCTACGGGCCGGTCACCGACAGCCTCGTGCGTGCGCGCTGCGAAGGCCTGCCGATCCGGCGTGTGGACGTGCATTGCCTCGACATCTTCGATCCCGTTCCGGTCGGGCGCATGAACGGGTTCTATAGCCTCGCGAACCAGCTGCACGTGCGCACTCGCCAGAGCACGGTGCGGTCCCAACTGCTGCTCACGCCCGGCACGGTTTGGAGTGCCGAGCTCGTGAACGAGACCGAGCGGCTGTTGCGCCAACTCGAGTTCATATCGCCCGACCCGGTGCTGTCGCGCTGGGTGGGCGATTCCGTGGACGTGCTCGTGGTCACACACGACGAGTGGACGACGCAACCCGAGCTCAACCTGGAGCTCGGCGGCGGCAAGACCTACGGCTCGATCGGACTCAACGAGCAGAACCTGTTCGGACTCGGCATCGGATTGGCGTTCACGTTCCGCGAGGAGCCGACTGGCCAGACGCGGTCCGGCTCGGTGAGCGGCCAGCGCTTGTTCGGCACCCAGCTCGAAGGCCAGTTCCAGGCCGGCACCGGCCGCGGCGGCGTGTCCAACGCCGTGTCGCTGCGCGACCCGTTCCGCTCGCTCGACGACCCGCGCTCGTGGACCGCGTCACTGTGGCGCGCGGATGCGAACCATCAGCTGTTCAAGAGCGGTTCGCTCGCGGCGGAGTTCCCGTTCCGCTTCCAGATGACGCAGTTCGAGTGGGCCACCGGTTCGCGCGCCCCGGACGGGCTCGTGCGCCGGTACGCGGTGGCGTTCGCACGCCATGACCGGTATTACGGCCCGACCGAGAACGAACCGGGCTTCGAGGGCACGTTCCCCGGCGGCAATGAGGAGCTGAAGCTGCGCTGGGTCGCGGGCCGCGTGCAGTACTGGCGCCCGAACTTCATCGTACGCCGCAGCGTCGAGCTGTTCGACCCGGCCGAGGACTTCGACCTCGGAGCACTGGTGGGGCTGGAAGGCGGGCTCGCGTTGCGCGCCTTCGGCAGTACCGCGAACGAAGGCCTGGTGCGCGCGCGGCTGGAAGCCGGACGCGAGACGCGGCGGTTCGGCTTCGGCTACGCCCGCGGGCGCCTGTCCACACGGCTGCGGGGCAGCCCGCGCGAGTCGCTGGCCTCGCTGGACGCGCGCTGGATCCAGCAGCCGAGCCGCGACGTGGCGATCGTGGTCGCAGTCTATGGTCAGGCGGCCGCCGAGGCACCGCGCGAGGTGCAGTACGTGATCGGCGGCCTGAACGGCCTGCGCGCCTACTCCGTGCAGGCGCTCGCCGGCACGCAGGTGTGGCGCCTGAACGCCGAGACGCGATGGGTGGCCGCGCGGCGTGTCGCCGACATCGCCAGCGTGGGCGGGGCCGTGTTCGTGGACGCGGCCCGGGCTTGGGGCCCTGGCGGCGACCGAGAGCCGTGGCACCACGACGCCGGCTTCGGCCTGCGTTTCTCGTTCCCGCAGATCTCGCAGCGGCAGGTCGCCCGCATCGACGTGGCGTTCCCGCTGTCACCGTCGCGCGACGGGAGGCGAGAACCGGTATTCTTGTTCGGTTCGTCGCAGGCGTTTTAGGAGCCTTCGGGGCCTGCGGTCCCGCCCGCACCGAATCGGGTGCAATACCGGGAGGCAGGCGGAACGCGGGCTGGAGCAGCACGAAAGGCGGGCCGGAAGCCCGCGCAAGCACGAAGGAGATCCCCATGCAGCTCAGCGCCGTGCCACTCACGTTCCCGGCCGACTGCAACATCGTGCTCGGCCAGTCGCACTTCATCAAGACGGTGGAGGACATCGCCGAGATCGTCGTGACCACGGTGCCCACGGCGAAGTTCGGGCTGGCGTTCTGCGAGGCGTCGGGCCCGTGCCTCGTGCGCACCGAAGGAAACGACGACGAGCTGGTGCGCACCGCCACTGCCATGGCGCTGGCGGTGGGAGCGGGGCACACGTTCCACCTGGTGCTGCGTGGCGCCTACCCGATCAACGTGCTTCCTGCAATCCAGCACTGCCCCGAGGTGTGCCACGTGTTCTGCGCCACGGCGAATCCCGTCGAGGTGCTGGTCGCCGAGACCGCGCAGGGCCGCGGGGTCGTGGGCGTTGTGGACGGTTCGCCGCCCAAGGCTGTGGAGGGCGATGCCGACAAGGCCGCTCGCCGGGAGTTCCTGCGGAAGATCGGCTACAAGCGGTGAGCCTCGAGCC
>CAZADU010000409.1:0-2772 GCA_964483945.1 uncultured bacterium | reverse complement strand
GCGGATCGGCCGCATGTACTCATCTCGCACCTCGTTGGTCAACTTCGCGGGATCGTAGAACGAACCCCGGAGCATGCGCGATGCGGCGAACTTCGCCAGTACGGGCACGACGAGCTTCAACAGCGGCCCCGGCGGCAACAGGATACGTCTGCCAGATCTACCCTCTCCGCTCACAGACGCCACAAGCACAAGCGCGTTCACCGCTTCGGGATGCGCCACAGCGAAGCGCTGCACGACGCCGCCGCCCATCGAGTGGCCCACGAACGTCGCGTGCGCGATGCCGAGTTTTTCGAGCAGACTCTTCAGCATCGACACTTGCGCCGTCAGCGAAAGGCCCGCGCGCGCGTTGCGTTCGCTGTACCCGTACCCCTTGAGGTCGACCGTGATCACACGATGATCAGGCGTAAACACGGGGATCAGGTGTCGATACGAGTACGTGTGTCCACCAAAGCCGTGGATGAGCACCACCGCAGGCCCCGCGCCCTGATCGAGGTAATGCACCTTGTAGCCGTCGATGTCGATCAGCTGCCCGGGCCTGTCAACGGACTCCCATTCCAAATCTTCATGAATACCCGCTATACGCATCAACAAGGCCCCTCCAGCCACCGCCGCGCCAATTAGTAGGATCGGACGTATTCTCATGGAAATGCTTCACAGTGCCGAGTCGTTTAGCTCGGCTTGGCCGATAGTCACGGTGCTGGGCAGGCGCCCGCGGCTCCCGGCTAGCGTACCTCGGCTAAAACCCCATCGTTGATGCTGAGAATGCGTGTCGCGTACTCCGCCATGCGTTGATCGTGCGTCACCATCAGCGCGGTCTTGTTTCGTTGGCGCACCTCGGTGACCAGCATCTCGACGACCTGTCTGCCACGAGAGGTGTCAAGGTTCGCGGTCGGTTCATCCAGGAGGATCAGTGTGGGGTCGTTCATCAGTGCCCGCGCGATAGCGACGCGCTGGCGCTCGCCGCCGGACATTTCCGCCGGGTAGGCGCCGGCTTTTGCGCCAAGTCCCATTTCTTCAAGCAGTCGGTCGGCGAGGTTCTGCGCCAGTCGCCGGCTGGTCCCGCTAATCTCCGCCACAGCCAGCAGGTTCCGTCGTGCCGACAGGTAGGGCAGCAGATTGGATCCTTGGAATACGAACCCGACCTTCTCGCGCCGAAAGCGGGCGAGCCGGGCGCCCCCGATCGTCCCCAGGTCAACGCCGCCGATCGTCAAGCTTCCCTCGCTGGGCGTTAGCAGTCCGCCCAGCATCGCCAGGAGCGTCGTCTTTCCGCTCCCACTTGGCCCGACCAGGGCGATCAGTTCTCCGGCGCGAGCACTGAACGTCGCGTGTTGAACGGCGCGCACGGCGTTCTCGCCGGAGCCAAAGGTCTTGCATACATCGAGCACCTCAACCGCGACCGTCTGTGCTATCACTGCTGCTGCCCCAGGGCGATGAGTGGATCGATGGTGGAGATACGCTGGCCCGAGAACAGCGCGCCGACAATCGCGGTCGCCAGCAGCAGCACCATCGAGATGGCGATCTTCCGCGGTTCCATGAGTAGTGGCACGGATGACGCAAGCGCGTTCACAGTGACGATGGTCAGAGGCAGCGCGATGGCCAGACCAGCTGCGGAGATCAACAGCACCTGTACGAACAGCTGTTGGAACACAAACCAGGATGATGCGCCGATCGCCTTCAAGATGCCGATCTGTCCCACCTTCTGCAGCGTCAGAACATAGAAGAACACACCGATCACCGTCGCTCCGATTATGAGCCCGAAGCCCTGAATCGCGTTTGCGGTGTTCTGCTGCGGTCCGACGCCGGGGATGCTGTTGAATGTCTCGTTTGGCGTCGCCGCCTCGGTTCCGGGCACATCTTCGGGTACCGTCTCCGTGAGATCGCCCTTCCCTGACACCATCACGAGCGTCGCCGCTGGGGCTGTCGGGTCGTCGCCGTATTTCAGCAGGCGCCAGTCCTCGATGGAGCCCCAGAGCGGATTCTGGAAGAAGAATGGACCCTCATCTACTTCACCGACGATCTCGAATATGTAGATTTGCAGCCGACTGCTCACCTCCACCGTATCCCCAACCTGAACATGGCGTTCATCGAGGAATCGCCGATCCGCGAGGACCGCTCCTGTCTCTCCAGGTGCCAGCCCTCGCCCGGCCACCAACTCGGGCTCCGAGATGGTCTGCGCCTCGAACCCGAGAAAAGCGGTGGGGCCTTTTTCCGGATTGAGCGATGGCTGTACCGAGACGTAGCCAAGCGCCGACGACTGCTCGACGCCCGGGGCTGACTTCATCCGCCGGACGGTCTCATCGGAGAGTTCGCTTTGTTGCAGGCTCAGATTGGCGTTCTCACGGAACACGAGGGCATCGGCGTCCAGGCGTTTCACGGCGCTGCCAGCCTGCTCGAGCAATCCGGCGCCCAGCGCGCTGATCATGAAGACCAGATACGCCACGAGCGTCACGATCAAACCGATGAGCGCAAACTGCCCCTTCCGGTGCCACAGTTCGTCAAACGCGATCATTTGGATTCTCACTCCCTACGAGCACCATTCGATCAGTCAACGCCGCCTCCGCCTGCGGACGGCTGTGGCTTGTGAAGCTCCGCCCTCTGTTTGATGAACGATCCGGCGATGGCAATGACCAAGATCGTGACGATCACGGCGAGGCTGATGAGCGGATCGATCTTGTAGATGTCGATCATGACCATCTTGGTGCCGACGAAGACGAGGATTGCCGCGAGTGCAGGCTTCAGGTAGACGAGACCGGAGAGGTAGCCGCTCAACAC
>CAZADU010000408.1:0-6680 GCA_964483945.1 uncultured bacterium | reverse complement strand
TGAACCTGACAAAGCCTCGACAAGCAGCTCGCCCGTCGGCTGGGCCGGCACCGAGACCTTCGGCCGCGACCGCTCCGCGATCAACCGGAGGACCTCGTCCCGGCTCTTGAACGCCGCGGCCGCCAGCACCTCCGTGGCGGTCTCCGGCGTGAAGTGTGGCGCCAGTACGGACGAGGTGGCCAAGCTCAGCCGGCCGTCCGCGAGGCACTCGAAGACCTCCGGGAACTTCAACGCCACCCGCGCGACCTGGATGCGACGGAGCGCCCTGCCCTCGGACATGCGCAGCCGGCCCGTACAGTAGTCGCGCATGCACGAGTAGCCGGCGGCCAGGAAGTCCCGGCGGTGGTCGATCACGGCCAGGACGGCGATGCCCTCTGCCAACTTCGCCTTCTCCTCAAGGTCGATGGTCTCCAGCGTGCGCAGGGCGGCTTCGGGCGACAGGTGCATCCGCGAGAAACGGTGCATGGCGTTGCTCCGCGGGGGCGGGTGCGCTCGGGGGCGCACACGAACGCTATCACGCGTGTTCGCGGCTCTCGTGCTTGCCCTCACACGCCGTGAATCGCACGGCGACAGCAACTTTCATGGAAACGCACAGAAAGCGGGCCAGCGGGCCACTCTGCGCGATTGTGCTCATGCGCAGAGTGGCCTCTCGGGTCGGGACAGAGCTGCGGCGCAGACCCGTCAAGTCAAGAATTATGCAAGGCTCGCCGCCCGCTCCGCGAGGCCCACTCGCTGGCCCGGACTAATCATGAACCGTGAGCCGAGAGGGTCGCATGTCCGCGAAGCACCCAGGCGCTGGTATGGCCCGCGGGAGGCAGCGCTGTGGTGCGGCGCCGCTACTTCGTGCGCCGATCGTTCGTGACCGCGGTGTTCGTCTCCTGCACGAACGATTCCGCTTCCTTCACGTCGTCCGGGCTGCCGATGAACAGCGGCGTGCGCTGGTGCAGTGCCGATGGGGCCAGAACCATGATGCGGCTCTTGCCGTCGCTCGCCGTGCCGCCGGCTTGTTCGGCCACGAATGCCAGCGGAGCGGCCTCGTAAAGCAGGCGCAGCTTGCCGTTCGGGTTCTTGCGGTCGCCCGGGTACATGTAGATGCCGCCGTAAAGCAGGTTGCGGTGGAAGTCGGCGACGAGCGAGCCCACATAGCGCGCGCTGTACGGGCGGCCGGTGTCCTTGTCGTCGCACTTCAAGAAGTCCACGTAGCGCTTCACGCCCTCGGACCACGAGCAGTAGTTGCCCTCGTTCACACTGTAGATGCGGCCGCGTTGGGGTGTGCGGATGTTCGAGTGCGACAATAGGAACTCGCCGATGCTGGGTTCGTACGTGAACCCGTGCACGCCGTCTCCGGTGGTGTACACCAGCATCGTGCTCGAGCCGTACAGTACGTAGCCGGCGCAAAGCTGCCGCCGGCCGGCTTGCAGCACGTCTTCGTGCGTGCCGCGCCCGGTGCGCGTGAGCCGCGGCAGGATCGAGAAGATGGTGCCGATGTTGACGTTGGCGTCGATGTTCGACGAGCCGTCGAGCGGGTCGAAGTTCACCACGTAGCGGCCGATCGGCGCGCCCTCGGTGACCTGCACGATGTCCTCGTCCTCCTCGGACGCGACCACGGCGAGCTGCCCCGTAGAGCCCAGCACGCGCATGATGGTCTCGTGCGCGTACACGTCGAGCTTCTGCACTTTCTCGCCCTGGACGTTCGTCGCGCCGGTCGCACCGAGAATATCAGCCAGCCCGGCGCGGATCACCGCCTTGTTGATCATCTTGGCGGCGAGTGCGATGTCGAGCAGGAGGCTCGTGAACTGCCCGCTCGCCTCGGGGTGACTGCGCTCCTGCTGCAGGACGAACTGCGCCAGCGTCACGGCACGGTCGCTCATGGCAGTCTCCGGGTCAGTCCGACAGGCCGGTCACGTCCTCGGGGCCCTTGGCGGCCCCGATGGACTCGGCGAACACCGGGAAGGAGCCGGGCACGAATGGCGCGTGCTGTAAGGCCACCGCCACGGTGTCCTGCACCTTGAGCTGCTGCAGGAGGAACGTGAAGCGCTCCTCGAGCTTTGCCGAGATGGCCGCGCGCACGTCCTCGGGCAGGCTCCACAGGTCCTGCTTGCGGCCACCCAGCGCCTTCTTGCGCACCTTGTAGAAGAATTGCTCGTCGGTGTCGGTACTCTTCCGCTCGCCGGCCTCGCTCACGCGAAGCTCATCATAGATGGACTTCTTCAGGTCCGCGGGGAACGCCGGGTGGTCGAAGATCATGTTCTGGAACTCGGTCGCCAAGTGGATCTCGCATGCGCCGCGCTTGGCGAACTCGCTGAATAGCTCCGACGGCAGCGTCGAGGCCCCGTGCTGCACCGCACCCGCGAATCCGTACTTCTCGCGTGACAGCTTGGACAGTGCCGCGAGCGTTTCGAAGTCCAACTTGACCTTGGCCACGGTGCCGTCCGGAAGGGGCACACCGCCGTGACTGGTGCCGGTCTGGATCGAGATCTTGCTCATGCCGGGCTTGCCGGGAGCCCTCTTGCCGAGTTCACGTTGGTAGACCTGCACGAATGCTTCCAGCTCCTCGGCGGTGGAGTTCTTGCCGCCCACCTCGCCGATCTCACCGCCCACCGACACGGTCACCCCTGCTGGCTCGTGCTGGCGGATGAACGCTGTGATCTCGGCGCACAGTCTTCCATTCAGGAGCTGCTGCTCCTCGTGCGTGGCCTTCGCCAGATCCACGAGCGTCGACGTGTCCACGTCGATGTTGTAGAAGCCGGCTTTCAACGCCTCACCGGTCAGCTCCAGGACAGTCTTCATCTCGCCGGCCGGGTCGCTCACGTACTTTTTGGCGCTGATCTGGAAGTGGTCGCCCTGGATGAACACCGGACCGGTCCAGCCCTCGCGCAGTGCCGCCGCCATGATCACGAACGTGTACTCGGCCGGCCGCTGGCCGGTGTAGCTGATCTCCGAGCGCGCGATCTCGCAGATCACAGCACCGGCGCCGAGCTTCTTGCGGGCGCGGAACAGCGCCCGAGCGGTGTCGTAGGCGAGGCCCCGGATGTTGATGGCGGGCACGGTGAACGCGGGCGGTACCTCGCCGCGGCCGCGCGCCGTGTACAGGCCGTGGATCGAGGCAGGGTAGAGGCCCGCCGAGCGGCACTGGTCCATCACGCCCTGCCGCGCGGCCTCGCGCAGGCCGTCGGGCCCGAACACGCCGGTCCACACCAGCCGGTCCAGCGCATCGCCATTGCCAGTCGCCAGCACGGCGACGGCTTGGCGCACTTCATCCCGTGTCTTGAGCGAGATCGGCATGAGGGGGTCCTGTTGCGGGTCGCCCGGCGCTGCCTGGACGGGAGGCACGGGGAGCTCGCACGGTTGGTGTGGGCTCGACAGGAGGAAACTCAGGTCGCGCGGCAGTATAGCGCCCGGGCCACGCCCTCGTAAAAGGTTGCCTGAGGCCCGCCTAAGCCAACGTGGCCAGGTGTATCCGCGGGCGAGCGGCCGGGTCAGCTGGCGGCGGCGCCGATCGCGACGATGCCGTCGCGAGCCTGCTTCAACTCGGCGAACCGGTGCGGGTCGAACGAGGCGATTCCCGGGGCGCGCTTGAACGAAAGTACGTGCGCGAGGTCTTCGGTGCATGCGGCCGCCATCCCGAGGCCATGCCCGGTGAAGGCCGCACAGATGGCCAGGTGGTGCGCGGCGTCCAGCCAACCCACCAGCGGGCGGCCGTCGCGGGCGAATCCCATGGTGCCCGCCCAGCGGTGCTCGATGGTGACTCCCGCGGGGACCAGTTCGGCGATTCCGCGCTCGATGTGCGCCTGTATGTCGGGCGTCACGTTGGTGTCGTATCCGGTCTCGGTGTCGAACGCCGTGTTGCGCCAGCCGCCGATCACCAGGCGGCCGTCGGGCATCTGTCGCCAGTACTGGTAGCCGTAGTTGGCGTAGATTGGGCGCGGGTCGAGCTTCATCTCGAGCGGAGCGGTGGAGATCATCTGGCCGCGCCTCGGCACGATGAGCGGCTTGAGTGCCGGCACCAACTCGGATGCCCACGCGTTGGTGGCCAGTACGAGCGCGCGTGCGCGCACGGTATGCCCGTTGGCGAGGCAGCCCCACACGCCATCCTTCCAGCGTGCGCCGCTGACGCGCGAGTCTTCGTAGAGCCGGGCGCCGCGGCTGATCGCGTCCGCGGCCAGCCCGTGCAGGAACCGCACCGGGTGCACTACGCCGTCTTCGGGCACCTCGAACGCGCTGTGGAATCCTGCGCGCGCGTGCTCGGGCAGGACGTCGGCCACGGACAGCTCGCGCATCGGGAAGCCGTCGTGGCGCAGCTCGGGCAGCGAACTGCGCATGTCCTCGGTCTCTTCCTCGGAGCGCGTCAGGCGCAGGCTGCCGGTGAGCCGGTAGTCGCAATCGATGCGCAACTGCTCGGCCAATTGGGCCACGCGCCGGTGCGTGCGGCGCCCGATCTGCAGCAGCGCCCGCGCGCCGTCGCGGCCCCATAGGGCGATGCGCTCGGCGTAGGGCTCGGCGGGAATCGCGAGCAGGAAGCCCGCATTGCGCCCGCTCGCCTCACCGGCGATGCGGCCAGCTTCGAGCAGCGCGACCGTGGCCCCCTGCTCGGCGAGCGTCCAGGCGAGTGTGACGCCGGTGATGCCGCCGCCCACGATGGCCACATCCACCTCGCAGTCGCCGGCGAGTGGCGGCAACGCGGGGGGAGGGGGTGCCCACCAGAACGATGGGGGTGTGGGGGAGGGAGTACTCACCCTCCTATTGTGCGCGCAGCGCGACAAGGCGGCAAGTGCGCCACACCGCCGCAAGGTGAGCCGAGGGGAATCCCGCGTCCCGGGTGCGCGCGATCGTACGCGCGCGGGAGGGCGCGGCTTTGACACCCCCGCGGCCAGCGGCTTCAATCGCTCCCTCACCACCGTCACGGCCGTCCACGAGAACCCCGCGAGGCCCCGTCTTGGAGAGCGACGCCACGTTGGTCTGCCGCCTGCGCGTGAACGGCGACATCCGCGAGGCGCTCGTGAGTCCGTCCACCACGCTGCTCGAAGCACTCCGCTACAGGCTCATGCTGACCGGCTCCAAACAGGGCTGCGACAAGGGCGACTGCGGCGCGTGCACCGTGCAGCTGGATGGCGAGCCGGTGCTGGCGTGCATCACGCTCGCACTGGCGTGTGAGGATCGCGAAGTCCGCACGGTCGAGGGCCTGGCGGAGCGCGGCGTGCCACACCCTCTTCAAGATGCATTCGACCGCACCGGCGGCGCTCAGTGCGGGTTCTGCACGCCCGGCATGCTCATGAGCGCGGCGGCACTGCTCGAGTGCAACCCGTCGCCCACGCGCGACGAGATCGCGCAAGCGCTGTCGGGGAACCTGTGCCGCTGCACGGGCTACACCAAGATCTTCGAGGCGGTGGAACTGGCCGCACGCGAGATGCGCGAAGGGGCAGGCGCGTGACGGGTTCGACGGGTTCAAAGGCCACCCGCGGCCGGTCGCCCGGCATGGCCATCCCGCAGGGGCGCACGATGCCCCGCGAGGAACGCCTGCAACCGCCGGAGTGGGAGGGCGGTCGCGCGGCGGCGCCCAACCCTGGCGGGTTCCACACCATCGGTCAGCGCAATCGCAAGGTCGAGGGGCTCGCCAAGGTCACCGGGCGCGCCATCTACGCCGACGACATCGCGCTGCCTCGCATGCTGCACGCCAAGCTGTTGCGCTCGATCCACGCCCACGCTCGCATCCGCTCCATCGACGCGAGTACCGCACTCGCCCTGCCCGGTGTGCATGCCGTGATCACCGGCAAGGATCTGCCGGAGTACTTCGGCATCATCCCGTGGACCGAGGACGAGCAGGCGCTGTGCGAGGGCAAGGCCCGCTACGTGGGTGATGCCATCGCCGCGGTGGCTGCGGACAGCGAGTATCTGGCCGAGGAGGCCCTGCGCCTGATCCGCGTGGACTACGAGGTGCTGCCCGCCATCACCAGCATCGACGAAGCGCTCGCGAACCCGGGCAATCAGGTGAATGAGAAGGCGGCCGAGGGCAATATCTCCAAGCACGTGCACCTCGAGTTCGGCGCGGTGGACGACCTGCTCGCCGCCAGCGACGAGGTGGTGGAGGGCGAGTACTGGTACGAGGGCAGCACGCACGCGCCCATCGAGCCGCACTGCTGCGTGGCCGAGTACGACGCCACCGGGTTGCTCACGGTGTGGTCGAGCACGCAGGTGGCGCACTACCTGCACCGCGACCTCGCCAAGGTGCTCGGTCTGCCGACCCAGCGTGTGCGCGTGATCCAGCCGGTGGTGGGCGGAGCGTTCGGAGGCAAGAGCGAGGCGTTCTCGCTGGAGTTCTGTGCCGCCAAGCTGTCCATGCTCACGGGCCGCCCGGTGAAGATCCTGTACACGCGCGAGGAGGTGTTCTACGCGCACCGCGGCCGGCACCCGATGCGTTTGCGATACCGCACCGGCGTCCAACGCGACGGCACGCTCACCGCGACCGACGCGAGCATCCAGATCGACGGCGGGGCCTACTCGAGCTTCGGGCTGGTCACGACCTACTACTCGGGCCAGTTGCTCACCGCTCCCTACGCCATGCCCGCCTACCGGTTCGACAGCACGCGCGTGTTCACGAACAAACCCTGCTGCGGTCCCAAACGCGGGCACGGTTCGGTGCAGCCGCGGTTCGCGTTCGAATGCCAGCTCGACAAGCTCGC
>CAZADU010000407.1:0-2501 GCA_964483945.1 uncultured bacterium | reverse complement strand
TAGCCGTTTCACGTGCCGCCCGGTGACGTCGAAAAGCTCGACGCGGACCGAGCCGCGGCGTGTCGTGGTGAAATGCAACGTGGCCTCCGCCCTCGTCATCGAGGGCACCATGCGGGCGCCGAATTCGAGCGCCGACGACGGGACTGGCTCGAGCAGCCCGGCCGCGGGAGCCAGCTGCGACGGTTCCGCAGCGGGCACGATATGGATCGCGATGTTGTCCGCTAGGAACGTCTCGCCGGCCACCGCGGGCGTGTCCAGAATCTGGAAGTCCAGCGTGGTGCCCGCAGCCTGGCTGACGTGCTCCACGACCACCAATCGCCACACAGGCGAGAGTGGCACCGGGACCGAGTTGGTCGTTGCACCCACCTTGACGGCGCCCAGGTACTCACGGATCTGCAGCCTGGCCATGCCGGTGGCCGTGACGGCCCGCACCCACGCGCTGAACCGGAAGCGCGTGCCCGAGACACCGGAGTTGACCACCCAGTTGGGACTGTCATTGAGGCCGAAGCTCGCCGTGCCGACCGCGGGGCCGGTGATCTGCACCGCCCAGTTGCCATCGAATCCGCCCACGACCCGCGTGGCCAGTGAGCCCGAGAGCGCGGCCCAGCCGGTCATCGCGGCCTCGAACGACGGGTTGGTGACGAGGTTCGCACCCGGTCCGGGTGCGGCGACGATGACGGCAGCCGTGGCTTGGCTCTCCGCACCCAGCGAGTCCGTCACGGTGAGCCGCGCCGACCAGGTGCCGGGAGCGTAGCCGTGCGACGCGATGGGCGAGGTTTGGGGCCCTACGATCGTGCCATCGCCGAAATCAAACCGGTACGACAGGCTGCCGCCCTCGGGATCGCTCGAGGCACTGCCGTCCACGCTCACGAGCAGCGGAGCGTTCCCGGTGAGCGGCGTAGCGGCCAGCACAGCGACTGGGGGCAGGTTGGACGCCGACGCCGTCACCACGACCGTGGCCACCGCACTCGCCGTGCCGCCATCCGCGTCGCTGACCAGCACTCGCACGATGTGCGTGCCTGCGGCGAGGATGTGGATCGCCGTGCTGCCGGACTGCGGCCCCACGACCAGCGTGTCGTCGAACGTGAACCGGAACGAGACGATGCCGCCGTCCGCGTCCCGCGAGCCAGAAGCATCGGCGGTCACCTGGAGCGGCGCCATGCCGGCCGCCGGTGTCACATCGAGCGCGGCGGTCGGTGCCGCATTCGCCGTACCGACGTGGATCACGACGGGAGCCGCAAGCGAGTCGGTCGCGCCCTGGGCGTTGGCCACGGTGAGCCGCACCGGCCACGAGCCAGTCGTGAACACATGCGAGGCCGTCGGTGACGCCTGCGGACCGAGCACCGTGCCATCGCCCAAGTCGAACCGATAGGACACGACGGGACCCAGACCTCCGGCAGATGCGGAGGCATTCAGCGAGACCGCCAGCGGGGCTCGTCCGCTCAACGGGCTCACCGTAAGCACCGCCACCGGGGCTCGGCTCGCGACAACGGTGATGGTGTCGCTGTGAGTCAGTCCTCGGTCATCCGTGACCGTCGCGACGGCGCGGTGGATTCCGGCGGTATACGTGTGCGTCGCGATGGGGCCGAACTGCGGGCCCGCACTGACACCGTCACCGAAGTCGAAGTAGTACTCCACGATGAACCCGTCCGGGTCGCTCGAACCCGACGCATCCAGGTGCACGGTGATGGGTGCTGATCCCGAGAGCGGATCGGCGACAAGCACGGCCACCGGCGGAAGCCCCGAAGGCTGGAATTCGAGCGGGCCCAGGTCCGCGTGATCCAGTACGCCGAAGCCGGCGTTCGCCGTGGCGGGATCGTCTACACGCAGGTAACCATCGATGTCGGTGAGTTGGAAGAACGCATGCGACGCGTTGGCACGGTCGATGGCCGGCGATCCCGCCAGCAGGTGGAAGTTGCCGGTGGTGGGCGAGACGAACAGAGGGTCGGCCTGTTGCGAGCGCGTGTCCTGCCCCGAGGCCGCCGAGTACGCGGCCATCGACGTGTACACACCCGTGTTGTAGCGAATCGGCGCGTGCGCGGTGGAGTTCCAGAAGATGTTGTCGTCGGACTCGAACCCGGCCAGCGACGTGAACTCCACCCACAGGTCCGACGATTCCGTCGTGAGGCCATTGTCCACCGCGATACAGTTGAACAACCGGGTTCCCGTCGCGCCGCCCTCGATCGAGAACCCGTCTCTGTAGTTGCCGTAAGCCAGGTCATTCAGGTGCTGCGTGCCGGTCGCACTCAGGTGGTCGTAGCCGTGGTCGCCGTTGCTCCAGCTCATGTTGTTGTACGAGACGTTGTCGTTGGCACCTGTCTGGAGGTGCTGTCCCGAGTCCTGATTGTCGTACCAGCGATTGCGACGAATGACGCACTGCGAGGCGCCGAACAGGTACAGGCCGTTCGCCACGCGCGTATTCGGCATGACATTGCCGAACGATTCGTTGTCCTCGATGATGCACTCGGAGGTGCCCACGGTGAGCATGATGCCGTGGCCGG
>CAZADU010000406.1:0-1587 GCA_964483945.1 uncultured bacterium | reverse complement strand
CCCGGCGAGGAAGGCGAGATAGAGGTGGGGGAGCAGTTCGGTGTCCGAGTGCGTGCGCAGCCGGTGCCGGCTGGCGAGTTCTGCGCGCAGTCGCGGCAGGTCGTACAGCTCGCCGTTCTGCATCGCCAACACCCGTCCGCTCGCGTCAGTCAACGGCTGGTGCCCGCCCTCGACGTCGAGGATCGAGAGACGCCGCACGCCAAAGGTGACGCGTCCGGCCTGCTCAAGCCCTGCATCATCCGGGCCGCGATACTCGATCGCGCGCAGCATCGTCGTCACGCGAGCGCGGTCTTCGGCAAGGGCCTCCGCGCCAAGCGGAGCGTTCCCGAAGCGATAGATCCCGGCGATGCCGCACATCAGGCGACTCCATGCGCAGTGCGCGCCCCGCCTGCAGCCGGACCTCGCGCACGGATCGCACTGCGGCGGGCCGGCGCGTACCGGCGCGCGACACGCTTGCACTGGGGATGGGACGGAGGGGGTCCTCCGTGCATCCCGGCGGGGGGCAAGCCGGTCGGCGTTAGCGCTCTGGGCACGGGTCGGGACAGTCTGCGTCTCGGATGGTAGGGAGTGCGGGCGCGGCCCGCGCATCGTCGAACGGTGACCATCGGCCAATGTATAGCAGGAGTGGTTCCGGTTCCACCGCGCAGCGCCCGCTCGCGCCTTCGTTCGAGCAGCGCCGGCAGGCCTCCGGAACGCCGCGCGAACGAGGTTTGACCGCGGTGCGGCCCCCCTCTAACTTGCCGTGTTGTCTCTGCATGACACGGCTCCGGCTGCTCCACGGGCCCCCTTCTTCACGGACGCGAAAGGAACCCGCCTTGTTCACCCTCACCGTCGTGGGTACCGGCTACGTCGGACTCGTCTCCGGCGCCTGCCTGGCTGATTTTGGCAACAATGTCATCTGTGTGGACTCGGATGCCGGCAAGGTGGAGCGGCTCAAAGCGCTCGAACTGCCATTCTTCGAGCCAGGGCTGCCCGAGATGGTGCAGCGCAACGTCAACGAGGGCCGCCTGCACTTCACCACCGACCTGCCGTCGGCCGTGAAGGACTCCGCGGTGGTGTTCATCACCGTCGGCACGCCGCCGCGCAAGGATGGCAGCGCCGATACCAGTGCGATCTACGCGGTGGCCAAGGTGGTGGCGCAGAACCTGAACGGCTACACGCTGGTGGTGCAGAAGAGCACCGCCCCGGTGGGCACGGCGCGCGACCTGTACGGCTGGATGAAGAAGTTCGCCAAGCGTGGCGCCGACTACGACGTGGCCTCGAACCCCGAGTTCCTGCGCGAGGGCTCGGCCATCGAGACCTTCATGCGCCCCGACCGCGTGGTCATCGGCGCCGAGACGAAAAAGGCACAGGAGCTGCTGCGCAAGCTGCACGACCCGCTGTTCCTCATCGAGACGCCGATGGTGACGACCACGCTGGAGACGGCCGAGCTCATCAAGTACGCGTCGAACTGCTTCCTCGCCACCAAGATCTCGTTCATCAACGAGATCTCCAACGTCTGCGAGGCACTCGGCGCCGACGTGCAGGTGGTGGCCAAGGGGCTCGGAATGGATCGCCGCATCGGCTCCAAGTTCCTGCACGCGGGCC
>CAZADU010000405.1:0-10950 GCA_964483945.1 uncultured bacterium | reverse complement strand
CCTGGGCGCTGGTCCACACGGCGGTCCACCGTGCCGTTGCCGTCCTCGGCACGGATCTCGGCATAGGCGCGCCCCGCTGTCGTGAGGCCCACATAGCCGTTGATCACCGGCTGGTGGAACACAGACGCCGGGTCGTACACCGGGTAGGTCGTGGTCTCCGAGGGCTGGCTCACCTGTCCCGTCGAGTTCTTCACCGGGATACGGATGCGAAACCCGATCGGCGAGCCGTTCGCGGGTCCAGGGGTCAGGACCGGCCTGCCCACGGGATCCCCCTGCGGCACCGACGTGTTCACCTTGACCGCGTAGGGCGAGTCGCGGTCGAAGCCGCCGGTTGGGAATATGACCCACGAGTTCATGTGGACCGTGTCGTTCTCGGCACGCCACCAAAGTCGGTCGTTGTAGATCTCGAAGAACGACTTGCGCTCGGTGCGCAGCGCCGGGGTGACGTCCGCCGAGTCCGAACCGAGCTGCGAGCCGGGGATGCCCTGGAACGCGGTCCAGCCTGTCGCGGCGAAGTTCATGAACCAGTACCGCTTACCATTGCCGTCCGCGTGAGTCTGCCAGCCGGCGAGCGGGTCGTTCGGGTCGGCGCCCGCGAACCACGTGTCCGGAGCGAAGTTCATCTGGAACCAGCGCGTCGCCTCACCGCGCCAGCCGGACTGGCCAATGGCGCGAAGCGTGAAGATCTTGGGGCCGGGGTTGATCTTGTCGAGGCCCACGCCAGTGTTGTACTCGGCCGTGTGCACCGATGAGTCCACGGTATTGAAGTTGGGCTCGTCGAGCTTGAAACGGTAACCCGTGATGATCGTGCTGGGGATCGTCACCTCACCGTGCCAGCGCATGGACAGCCGGGCGTTGCTCATCACGGTGTCGCGTGGAAATGAGTGGTCGTTGCTGATCTCGAAGAAATCCGTGACGTAGTAGGTCCTCTGCACGGGCTGCACACCGCCGCCGGGAAGCAGTTCGTACTCGGTGCCGACCGCTCTGAGTTCGTCGACGATCGCTTTGGGCGGGAACCGGTCGTACGAGCTGAAGATGAAGCGTGCCGGCGTTGGGTCGGGGCGGCCCTTGTCGTCCACCGCGTAGATGTAGAACGCGTGCTGGCGCTCGCTCACGTCTTCGGACGCGTTGAACACGAACATGCTGTCCGACTTGTTCGTGAATCGGTAGTCGCGTGCCTTGGGCCCAGGCAGGTTGGGCACCGAGGGCGCCCCCGCGGAGGGCACGGCCAGCGTCTCGACCACCGCGAAATAGTACCCATTCACGCTGCCGTCGCGATCGGAGCCCGCCCAATACAGGTGGAAGCGCACCGGGATCTTGCCGATCTTCGGCTTGATCGGGGTGTCGAACTCGTCACGAACGGTGATCGTGTCCTGAGGCGCTGCGACGATCCAGGTCTCGGGTGCTTGGTTTGCGGTGACGGGTGCGAGGGTCTTTCTGCAGCCTGCACCGAGGAATGCCAGAAATAGACAAAGTACAGCCCCAACACGTAAGCGCATTCGCGCCCTCCAGCACGCCCAGTCGTTGTTGAAGGAAGTGCAACGAAGCTAGCAACGCATCGTCGGGAGCGTCAAGCTGAAATCCGACTAGGATTTGGCCGATTCCGAACTTGGCGATTCCGGTACCTATTGGAGCCTGTCGTACGAGGACTTAGTGGCTCCTTTACCGGTCAGTTACACCCTAGGCTTCGGGCGGCGTCTGGCCAGTCGCCCGAGGGGCGGGGCCTCGTCCCGGGGTACGCTCGCTTCGGGCATCCCTGCCCTCCGTTCGCTCTTCGTTCGGGCTGCTCCGGCATCCTGCCTCCCGCAGCCCTCTCGACGCCCCCGGGACGAGACCCCACCCCTCGGCCTCCAGTGCTGCTGGGCGACGTGGCAGACCTGGCAGGCAAGCTCGCCTCGATTTCCCCCGCGACGCCCCCGGGACGAGGCCCCGCCCCTCGGGCGACTGGCCAATGGATTCAGCGAGCTCACCAGGCCCCAAAAAAGACCGGAGAGGCGGGGATCACTCCCCGCCCCTCCGTCGTTACTGATTGAGACCGAATCTAGTTGTTCAGCACGATGATCCTGCCGGCATCCTTCTGCACGCTGCTGCGCACGAAGTAGACGCCGCGGGCCACCTTCGAACCACCGTCATCGGTACCGTCCCACATCAGAGTGTGCTCGCCAGCCGGGAAGTTACGGTCGGCGACATTCTTGATCTTACGACCGGTGACGTCGTAGATCGAGATCTGCACACGACCAGCCTTCGCCACACCGAAGCGCACGCTCGACGTTCCCTGCTTCATGACCGAGTTACCGATCTTCATGAAGTTCGAGAACGCGCGGCCACCCTGCGGGGTGTTCAGCGTGATGGCGGGCGCGCCGGTGATCTGGCAGATGCTGCCGAACACCTTGTTCAGCATGTAGTAGTAGTACGCGAGACGGCCATTGTTCGTATCGCAGTACCGGCTGAACAAGTGCTCGATCTCGTAGCCGGACGTGGCCGCCACCCAGTTACGGAGCGGCACCGCCGTCTTCACCACGTCCGAGACGTACGGCCCGTTCAGGCCGACGTTCTCGTAGAACGCACCTTCCACCGCCTCGGCCAGGGCCGGGTTGCGGGTGAAGAGGTCGTTCGACCAGGTGCAGAAGTTCGACACGCCGTACACATCAGCGCTCGGCGTGAGGTTGGTCGTGGTGAGGACGTCCGCACAGTCGTTGAGGTTGCCCGACAGCGACTGGTAGGACGGGTTACGGAAGATGAGACCCAGCCTGTCCGTCAGGAACAGGCTGTGCGCCGGATCGACGCCGCCCGTGGCCTTCTCGGACTGACCGAAACCATCGCCCATCACGAACATTCCGCGCGGCTGCGGCGTGCCGCCCGCCGCCGAGAGGAAGTCATTGAAGAGCGCGATGTCGTTCTGGCTGCGGTTCACGAACGGTCCAAGGATGCCGGAGTTCAGGTCGCCCGAGAGGATTGACACCACGCGGTAATACGCGCGGAGCATCTCAGGGGTGGGACCCGCCTTGGAATACTTGTCCGCCGCGAAGCCCATACCTGCGCGATTGGCCAGACGGCTGCCGGGGGCGCCAGCGCTCGTGGTGAGCGATTCGGACGCCTTGACGCCGTACATGTCCCACGTCGTGCCAGGCTGAGCGTTCTTGTGCACCATCGCGGCCGGTACGTTGGCCGCCAGGGTGATGTCCAGGGTACCCGCCGCATGCCAGCCATTGTGAGCGCCGTACTTCGCAGCAGCGGTCGCACCGATGGAGTCCATCGTCGCCACGAAGCGACCTTCGTTACCACGACGGTCGTTCAGGTCGATGTAGAGCATGCAAGCAGCACCAGCGCCACCGAACGCGCCGTTCTTCCAGCGGTCCGGAAGAACTCCGAACTGCTGCCAACGATGCTGGTCCGTCGACCCTTCACGCGACTGCGGCGTGATCAGGTTCGTGTCCGGCGTCATCGCGTAGTTCAGGAGCGGGTCGATCGAGTGCGACTTGCGGTAGAAGTACTGCACGTGCGAACCCGGCGTGAGGTGACCGTCGGGAATGATCTTCGTGAACTCCTTCGTGGTCGCCGAACCATCCCAGCCCGTGCGGACCTGGGGAACGGTCAAGAGCCACGCCGGGGGCGTACCGTTGCACGCCACGTTGTTCACCGTGGGCGAGCTGGTCGCGGCCTTCGTCGTGTCGATCACGAAGCACCAGAACTTGTTCACACCCAGCGAAGCGAACTTGGGATCCGCCTCGTGGATCATCGTCATGTAACCACCCGCGACGAGACCCGTGCCCGTGGGCACCGCGCCACCGACCGGGAACATGTTCAACTGCGTCGTGTCCATGCGGCAGCTGTTCCACGTCGTGGGATCCCAGCCGGCGGAGTGCGTGCCGGCGCTGACGAGACCCGGATCGGCCATGTACTTGCCCCAGAACGAGGCATCGCCAGAAACAGCGACGGCCGCCTGGTTGGTGGGCAACTGCAGCAGCAGACCGCTGGGCGAACCACCCGGCGTCATGGTACGGCCCGCCGTGATCTGGTAGTTACCCGGACCCGGCAGGATGCGGAACACGAGGTCGAGGCGCACGGTGGCAAGCGCCGGGTCATCGGGCGTGCTGACGGTCGCATTGCCGGCGATCACGACAGAAGAGTCGCCGGGGATGTCGAACCGAAGCGCGTTGCCGGTGGCCTGGGCGGTGTTGATGCCCGTGCGGACCAGACCGCTGGTGGTGTCGAACGCGGCGGTGCCGGGCAGGCCGGGCGTCTCGTTCGAGGGGAACGCGTCGTTCGCGAGCTGCCAGATGTCGGACGAAACCGCGCCCAGCGAGACCGTGTTACCGGCGCTCGCCTGACCCGGGACCCCTGGCACGTCGACGAACGCCAGCGTCGCGTTGTCGAAGTAACCACCCTCGTCCGAGTTGCAACCCAGCGAGATGGCGAACCGGAAGCACTGCTGCTGATGGCCCAGGAAGATCCTCAGCGAATCCGGGATACCGCTGGTATTGGAAGTACGGAACGGGGTGCCGTTGTCGAAGAAGCCCTCGAGGTCCGTGAAGCACTGCGGCTCGGGGTTGAACACGATGAAGCCGGGGAAGTTCGGCTGGCCCCAGCACTTGGCACCGTTGAGCTGCTGGGCCGGGTAGGACTGAGAGCCGAAGATCCACGTCTCGCCGGAGAAGAACAGGTTGAACATGCCGGCGTACATGTCATAGAACTGGATGTAATCGTCGCTCGCATTGACGATTGTCGCCGAGATTCCCATGGAGTTCGCGACGCCCGCAGGCCCCGGAATCATGTTGATCGTGGGCGACATGACCGTTTGCGAGATCTCACGGAACGCCGTGAACCGCGAATCACCGGCGCGCTCGTTGTCGTCGTGGTTGCCGACGGTCAGGACGAGGCCACCGATGTTGCAGACACGGGCCGGCGAGTTCGGGGGTCCGCACAGGTCGTTGTACGTGAGGTTCGACAGCGCCTCGACGTGAATGTACTCACCCGGCGGCTTACCCGTGGAACGCCAGTTATTGACCGTGGTGACGCCAGCCGGCGCCCCGGCGAAACGGTTGTCGATCGAGCCGACACCGCCCTGCTCCGCGAGTTCGAAGTTGCCCAGCACGACAGGTCCACCGCCGGTGTTGATCGTGACGTCGTCGACGATGACGGCGCCGCGGCCAGCCGAGGTGTAGCCCGAGGCCTTGTTATCCGAATCCGCAAAGCCACGGTTCGTCTTGCAGCGGAACACCAGACGCACGTTGCCGTTCACGCCACCCAGCACGGTGCTGATCTGGGCCGCGGGTACGAGAATCGCACCCGACGACGGCGTCGCATCCAGCGTGTCCGCCGGGTTGTTGCCGGCCCGCTGGAAGATCTCAAAGTAGTTGGCCCCTGCGCCGAACGTCTTAACCACTTCGGAGAACCAGCGGCGCTGCTTGTCGTACACCGGACGCGTGACACCGTCCGAGTACACGCAAGCCGCATCGTTGACCGGTGCGCCGACGTACACCATGAACGAGTCCTGCGGAGCGTTCGCGAGAGCCGCCGAGCTCGAGATGAAGTTGCCGGCCGTCACGGCGAGCGGATCGCCATGGAACCAGCCGGTGCGCGTCGAGGCCGTGGTACCGATCGACGTCGACATGCGCGTACGGTAGTTGAAGCTCACCGTCAGCGACTGCGCCGGAGTCATCGCGATATCGCGGTAGAGCAACTGGTCGATCTGGTCGGGATAGCCCGGGAAGCCGTTGTTTGAGCCATTGCCCGCGGCGTCGTGCAGAGGATTCACCACGTTCTGGTTGAACGGGTTGCCCGTCACGGCGTCGACGACGGAGTTGTCCGCATGCTGCCGCAGACCGCACCATGCCGACCTCGAGCCACCCAGCGGCGTCCACATCACGCCAGCTCCAGGACCGCCCGGATCGCCGTGCCAGTAACCGACCACGCCGAACGTACGCTTGGCAGCGGCGCTCTGGCTGAGGACGTAGTTACCGATGTTACCGTGGTCGATTCCCCACCACGAACGATTGTCGTCCGTCAGCGTGAGACCGCCCGTGGAGTTGTACTGGCGGTGCAGCGGCCACCAGCCGTGCAGCGAGTCCGCGGCCTGGATACCGACCGAGTTGTCCCAGTCCCAGAACGCGTTTGTGGCGGTGGCCGTCGTCGGCAGGTAATCGCCGACGTAGATGTTCCAGTAGTTATCTGCAGCAGTGTGGTTGGTGTACGACTTACCGACGTACACCGTATCGGGGTCTGGGCCTGCCGACACGCCCAACTGGGACGCGCGGGAGCGCATCAGTTCTGTGACCATCTTGGCGTTCTGCAGCTTCAGACCGACATCGTCGGACTGAGCAAACGCGCTCGTGGCCAGCATCGCGGCGGCTCCCGTGAGGAGCAGCAGCGCGACGAACGACTTCTTCATGGACTACCTCCATCGTCGCAATGCATGGGCAATGCGAAGTATTCCGAGTACGGATTGCGAGCGAGGTGTGGCCAAAGCAAATCGCCGGCGGACGCTCGAGCTTGGAGAGCATTCCGACGGCATTGGCTGCACGACCGAGACCGAATCCCCCCTTTCCGCTGTCCACCGGGGCCTTTAGGCAGTTCAGGCCGGGCGAACACATTTGTGCGATATCTCGTCGTGAGTACCTCTGTGCGAGCGAACGTCGCCGTTCGACACGCGAGGCGAGGCACCGCGGAGCTGTGAGATGTGATGTGGGGCGGAGGGAACGATCCCCGGGACCCCAGCACGGAACAAAGGCTAGGCGGGGTTCAGGGTTCTGTCAATCCGTATTTTCCGATTCCGCAGCATGGCGAGTGTGCGGCAACGCACGGATTCACAAGGGGCTGCCGCGCTCGGCGTGAGCCGAGGAGGACCGGTTTTCAAGTCCGGCTCGTCGAACCTTTGAATGACTGGACAGCGCCGGCGGCGACCACCCGGGGGGCGACCGACGATCTCGCGGCAACCTCGACGACCGACTCGTATTCCGGCATTGCGCGCTCACTTCCGTCGGGCAGCCGAGCCACCTTGACCTGCACCGGCCCGAACTCGGTCTCAACCTCCAACGTGTACCGGGGCAACTCGATGCGGTGTTCCTCACGCATCCGCACCCCGAGCGTCGAAGTCTCGGCGAGAACGGTCTCTGCGAGCCTGCGGGCGTCGGCCGGCTCACAGATCACGATCAGCCATAGGCCGCTGCGCCCCTTCTTCATCGTCACCGGCGCCAGCATGGCGTCGAGTGCTCCCAGGGTCAGCAGCCGAGGCAGCAAGGCGGCCATGAACTGCGGATTCTCATCGTCCACCGCCGTCTCGAGCACCGCGACCGTACGCCCCACGAGCCCCACAGTCGAGCGTTCTCCTATGAGGATCCGAAGGATATTGGGATGCGCCGGGAACTCTTTCGTCCCCGCACCGGTCCCGACCTGCTCCAGTCGCATGGCCGGTACCTCGCCCCAGTTCTCGGCGAGCGTCATGAGCAGTGCGGCCCCGGTTGGTGTGACCAGTTCGGCCTCGACCGGGCCGCCCCGCACGGGGGCACCGCGCAGGAGCAGCGCGGTCGCCGGTGCCGGCACCGGGATGCGGCCGTGCTGTGAGTCCACGAACCCACCCCCGAGCGGCAGCTCAGAAGCCGAAACGGTGATCACCCCGAGTGAATCGAGGCCCAGCAGCGCTCCCACGATGTCGATGATTGCATCCACCGCCCCCACTTCATGGAAGTGCACCTGCTTCACGGTGCTGCCGTGCACTTCGGCCTCGGCCTCTGCGAGCCGCGTGAACACCGCCTTGGCGCGGTCGCGCACGCGCGCGGGCAGGTCGGCCTGCTCGAGGATGGCCTCGATGTGGTGCAGGTGGCGATGCGGCTGCTTCTCGCTGGAGCGCACGTCCACGTGAACCGCGGCGAACGGTCCTCGCCGCACGCGCGTCACCTCGATCTCGACGCCAGTCAGCCGGAGCCGCGCGGGAAGCGCCTTGAGTTCGTCCTCGGGCCAGCCGGCCGAGATCAAGGCCGCGAGCGTCATGTCGCCGGCGATGCCGGAGACGCAATCAAAGTGAGCGTGGCGCATGAAGTGTATCCCTCGGCCGGCGCTAGCGCGCCCCAGCCCCCGTATTGATGAGATGTGCGGCGTAGCCCGCGCCGAAGCCGTTGTCCACGTTCACCACGGTCACCCCCGCGGCACAGGAGTTGAGCATGGCGAGCAAGGGTGCCAGGCCGCGCAGGTGCGAACCGTAGCCGACGCTGGTCGGGACCGCGATGAGCGGCCGGTCGGTGAGCCCGCCCACCACGCTTGGGAGCGCGCCCTCGAGGCCCGCCACCACTACCAGGACCCGCGCCCCGCGCAGCCGCTCGCGGTGAGCGAGCAGCCGGTGAAGCCCGGCCACGCCGACATCGGCGATCAGTTCCGCCCGGCTCCCCATGGCGTGCAGCGTGACGAGGGCTTCCTCGGCCACGGGCAGGTCGGCGGTACCGGCGCACAGCACCACGACGCGGCCACGCGGTCTCGGCGCGCGCAGGCGCAGCACGACGCAGCGGGCACGGTCGTGCACCTGGGCCTTCGGAAACGCCGCAGCCATCGCCGTGCGCCCCGCTTCGTCCACGCGCGTGGCCAGCACCAGGCCGTGACGCGTGTGCAGCCGGCGAGCGATGGCGACCAGCTGCTCCGGCGTCTTCCCGAGCCCGAGGATCACCTCGGGGAACCCCGAGCGCAGCGCGCGCTGGTGATCAAGAGTCGCGTACTCCAGCTGCTCGAGCGGGGCCTCGGCGATGCGGCGCGCAGCCTTCGCGGGCGAGACTTCACCGCGTTTCACGTCGCGCAGCAGTGCCGCCAGCTCAGCCGGACGCATGCGGTGTTCCCGCGGGCCGTGCCGCCGGATCGAGTGCGCTCGCTTCGAACCCGTGACCCACGGAGGCGGCGGTACCCGCCAGCTCGCCCAGGTAGTCGCACAACAGCGCGGCCAGCTCGGTCGCTGTGCGCGTGCGGTTCACCTGCTCGCGCACCTGGGCGCTGTGCGGCAGGCCCTTGATGTACCAGGCCACGTGTTTGCGCATCTCGCGCGCGGCATGCACCTCGCCCACCGTGCCGACGAGCATGCCCAGATGCCGCACGCCGGCGTGGAGCCGCTCGGCCGCACTGGGCGGCGGCAGTTCCTCGCCGCGCTCGAGCAGTGCCCGGATGCGGCGGAACACCCACGGGTCGCCGAACGCCGCACGCCCCAGCATGACCCCGTCACAGCCCGTGAGCCGCAACATGCGCACGGCGTCGTCCGCGGTGCGCACGTCGCCGTTGCCGATCACGGGGATGCCCACCGCGGCCTTGGTCTCGCCGATCATGTCCCAGTGGGCAAGGCCCTCGAACTTCTCGGCGCGCGTGCGTGCATGGATCGCCACGGCGCGTGCCCCGGCGCCCTCGAGTGCGCGTGCGACCTCGACCACGTTGCGCGAGTTCCCGTCCCAGCCGAGCCGAATCTTGGCCGTCACGGGCAGCGTCGTGGCCGCGCTCATGGCCTCGACGATGGCGGCGATGCGCGGCACGTCCTGCAACAGGGCTGCGCCCGCGCAGCGGTTCACCACCTTGCGCACCGGGCAGCCCATGTTGATGTCGATCATGTCGGGCCGCTGCTCGCTCGGCAGGTCCGAGAGCACGCGCGCTGCATCGGCCATGATGGCTGGGTCGCTGCCGAAGAGCTGGATGCCGATGGGACGCTCACTCGGGTCGAACGCGCAGTAGTCGAAAGTGGCCTGGCTGCCGCGCACGAGACCTTCCGACGACACCATCTCGGTGTACACCGCCGAGGCGCCCTGTTCGCGCGCGAGCCGCCGGAACGGCGAATCCGAAACCCCCGCGAGCGGTGCCAAGACGAACGGAGAGTCCATGCGCACGCCGCCGATCTCGAATCCGCGCACAGCCACGGCCAGCACAGCCTCGGGCCTGGGAGCGCTGTTCACCGCCACCCCCTCGATGGTAACCGGCTCGCTCGCACTCACGAGCGCGGCCCCCGTACTGCCGGCTCATGCCGGGCTGCCCACTCGCGGACCTCGGCGAAGTCGGTCACCGCGGAGTGCGGCACGCCCTCGGCGCGACACCACTCGAGGAGCGAGCCGCGCGCCAGCACGTGGTCGGCCGCGAGCGCGCCGTGCCGGTCGCTCACGCCGTCGCCGACGAGCACCGTGCGGAACCCGCGCCCGTGGTAGCGCCGCACGTGCTGGGCCTTGCAGTTGCCGCACGAGTCGCACGCAGGGTCGGCGAACGGAAACGACGGCTCGATGCGGCCGCCTTCGAGGAAGGTAAGGTCGTTGGCTGCCCAGGGCAGGTCCCCAAGCCCCGCGCGCGCGAGCTGGTCCCTGACATAGAACGCGAACCCCTCGCTCACCACCATCACCTCGTCGCCGCGAGCTCGGGCCGCCGAGACGAACGGCGCGAACGCCGGGTCGATCGTGAACGAGCGCGTGAACTCGAGTGCCTGGCTCTCGCCGACGCGCACCGTGGCGCACTGCGCGAGGGTGAGGACCCGGTGGCCGATGCGGCCCGCGATCCACTCGGCCAGTTCGGGCACGCGCCCGCCCTCGCCGTTCGAGAAGTGGCCGGCGAAAGCCGCACCGATGTCGTGCGGCGAGACGGTGCCGTCGAAGTCGCAGAGATAGGCGGTGCGCATGGGGGCGGGCTCGGTCATCAGGTGCGCGCAGCTACCGCCGGGCGGGGCCCTTGGACGGCAGCGTGATACCCGCGGCGGCGAACACGCCGCGCGCGTCGCGCGACTGGCGCAGCACCTCGAGCGCACGGCGGTAGACCGGGTCGCGCTCGAGCGACTCGCGCGCCGCGGCGGCGAGGCCGCCCGCGCGGTGCGTGCGGCCGAGCCGGGCCGCCGAGGAATCCGCGATGACCCGTACGTCGGGCGCCAGCCCGCTGCCGCCGCGCACGACGCGGCCCAGGTCGGTGCGGAATGCTCGCGTCCGCGCGCTGTCCAGGGGTGCTCGCAGGGGT
>CAZADU010000404.1:0-9567 GCA_964483945.1 uncultured bacterium | reverse complement strand
CGGAGGGCGCGCTCAATCCGTTCTGGTCCCCGGACGGCCGCCACATCGGGTTCTTCAGCGGCGTGCAATTGAAGCGGGTGGGCGCCGAGGGCGACAGTGTCCGAGTGGTCTGCCGCGCCGACTACGGGCGTGGCGGAAGTTGGAGCCAGCTTGGCACCATCGTCTTCGCCAGCTCGACGCAGAGTGGGCTGTACCGCGTCCCCGCCGAGGGCGGCACGCCACTGCCCGTCACGTCGCTGGACGTCCCGAACGCGGAGGCCTCGCATCGCTGGCCGCTGTTCTTGCCCGATGGCGAGCACTTCCTGTTCGTCACCACACCCGAGCGAGAAGGCGTCTATCCGCTGTTCGTGGGTTCGCTCCGCTCCGGCCGTCGCGTCTATGTGGGCGGCGTGGGCTCCGGCGTCGTCTACACGTCGGGCATGCTCGTCTACATGCTCAACCACGCGCTCGAGGCCAGGCCGTTCGACCTGCGCACATTGCGTTGGAGCGGCGAGCCGTCCCCCATCTCGACGGTCCCCGGCGATGGGGGTTCGCTCGCGGAGCCACACGCGAGCGTTTCGCAGAACGGCACGCTGGTGTACTCGTTCGAGGCCGCACGAGAGAGCCAGCTGACCTGGTTCGACGTCCGCACGGGGGGGGCGACCACGCTCACGACTGGCCCTTACTTCGACCCTCGGCTGTCCCCCGATGGTCGCCGCATCGCCGCCGAGCGCATCGACGGCACCGGGCGAAGCAACATCTGGATGGTGGATGCGCACTCGGGTTCGGCCGAACGCTGGACCGACGGTACGGGCCTGCACCGACACCCGGTGTGGTCGCCCAACGGGGACTCGCTCCTGTTCGCCACGAATCGTAGCGGCGGCTATGAACTGATCATGCGCGCAACGGACGGCTCGCTGGGCGACCGCAAGTTCTACGCGCCCGAGCGCGCGCTCCCGATGTGGATCGGGGACTGGCATGCGCCAGACCTGCTCACGCTCGACACGTATGAACCCGGCACGGCCAACAATGTCTACGAGCTGCGCTCGGGCAAGCGCGTACCGGTCGCAACTTCGAGCGCATACGAGACCGGCGGCGTGGTCTCACCCGACGGCCGCTGGATCGCGTTCGAGAGCGATGCCGAAGGCCGGCCGCGGATCCAGGTCGTGGACCGTCGGACCTCCGAGCGGTTCGTGTTGTCGGCAGCGAGCGGCGTTCGTCCGCGTTGGTCCCGGGCCAGCGGCCGGCTCTATTTCCACACATCGGGCGGCCAGTTCCTCGAGGTCACCCCGGTCGCCGGCAGACGCCCGACCGAATGGGCGCACCGACTGCTGTTCCGCACCGGCGTCGTCTGGGGCTACGACGTGGACGCGCGCGGCGAGCGGCTGCTTTGCTGCGTGCGATCGGACTCCGAGCGCCTCGACGAGATCGCGGTGCTCGTGAACCTGCCGCAGGCGGTGGCGAAGGGGTTGTGAGCGGGGTGCGGCGCGAGCGGGTCAGCGGCGCTCGAGCGCGGAGCGCCAGTTGAGCACGAGCGTCACGTCATTATCGACGCGGGCATTCGCCGAGCTCATGACGACCAGCACACGGGACAAGTCCGAGGCTGCGCTACCGAACAGGACGTCGCCTCGGATCGGATGCGTTTCCGGGGTTCCGGTGGCGAATCCGGCGCTGGGATCCACGGGGATCATCACGAAGTTCGGGCCGGAGAGACAGGAGATCTCCCGCCCGTCCGCCCGCCACTGGCTGTTCGAGCCGCCGTTGGTGGTGATCATGTAGCGTCGGCCGGCGCGCAGGAATTCCTGCGCGTGGATCTCGGGGCGGCCCGACTCGTTCGATGTGAACGCGAGCCAGCGCCCATCGCGCGTCAGTGTTGCGAATTGTTCGTCGTACGGCGAGCTGAGCAGCGGCTTCGGCACCCGGTCGCCTTCGAGCGGAAGACTCCAGACATCCCAACCGGTTCGCTCACTGATCTGCTCGAACAGCAGTGTCTTCCCGTCCGCGCTGTACGCGGACGGATACTTGAGCAGCGATCCTCCGGCGACGAGCGGTATTTCGGAACCCGACCCGTCCACCGCTTTCTCGAAGACGTCCCAGCGACCGTCACGGTTGGAGGCGAACGCGATCCGGGCTCCGTCCGGCGACCACACGGGGCGGTCCACTCGACCGGACAGGAATGTGAGGCGGCTCATGGAGCCCCGGGCGATGTCCAGGAGCCACACGTCGGACGCATCCGCCGACGTGGCGCGCACCACGGCCGCCGTCTTGCCGTCAGGCGAGAGGACTGCGCTCTCGTAGGCCCCTTCGGGCACCGGCAGGTTCGCGAGCACCCGGCCGGAGCGGTCCAGCCACGCGAGTCGCGAGAGCGAGATCTGGTTCCGGTAGTAGGCGAGCGATCCCCGGTGCGAGGCCGTCAGGCTGGGCGAGCCGAAGAAGTCGGTGCGCTCGGGCTCGTCCGGCAGCGGTACCGGCTCGCCGATCAGCTTCCGGCGACCTGCGTCGAAGCGCTGCGCGACGACGCGCCCGTTGCGCTTGAAGAGAAGGTAGCCCGGCTCGACATACACGGGCGAGCCGTCCGCGACCATCAGGCGCTCACGCTTCGGGGAGTCGGTCGAGGCCACGAAGATGGTGAACAGGTCGGCCCGCGGTGGCATGGAGGCGAACAGGAAGTGACGCCCGTCGGGGAGGAAGCGCGGGAACCGGTGCCCGGTTTCGCCGGAGTCCAATGTGGTCGCCTGCGTGGGAGTGCCCCCGTTCTGGGAGACCTTGAAGATCGGCCCCTCCGCTCCCCCGGAGAACACGATCACACCCCGCGATCCCCAGCTGACCCCACGACCATAGCTCGTAAGCGGACACAGGATCTCGGGACTGCCTCCTCGCGGGTCCAGCTTCTTGAGCTTGTCCTGCGTCGTGAACGCCAGGTAGCGGCCATCCGGGGACCACACCGGCTGCGCGGCGTCCTCGGTACCCGCCAGCAGACGCCCTTCGACGGCGTCGAGTGCACGCAGCCACAACCGGGACCCGCCCGCCGAGTCGAGTGCCGAGCTGGCCAGCATCGTCCCATCGGGTGAGAGCGCGAGGAACGCTCCGTCGCGGGCGACATTGGGGGTCGTCGGCACGGCCAGCGAGACTCGCAACACCGGTGCCCGGGCCGGCGCGCGCGCGACCAGTAGCACCGCGAGCGCGGCAGTCGTGAGCGAGAAGCCCGCGGCGATCGCCCACGGCAGGCGCGCGCCGCGCGCAGGCACAGCCGCTGCGGACGGTGAGCTCGTGCCCGAGTTCGCCGCTCCGACTACGCCTTCGAGCAGCAGTCGCGCCTCGCCGATATCGCGAAGGCGGCGCTTCGGGTCCTTCGTGAGGCACCGTTCGAGCAGTGAGCGCAGGTGCAGCGGCAGTCCCACCGGGAGCGCCTTCCAGTTCGGTTCGCCCTGCAGAATCAGCGCGATCATGTCCGAGACCGTCTCGCCGTTGAACGCCTGGCGGCCGGTGAGGCACTCGAACAACACGCAGCCGAATGACCAGATGTCGGTGCGGCGGTCCACCGCGCGCCCGCGGGCCTGCTCGGGGCTCATGTACGCGGCGGTCCCGAGGATCACGCCGACCCCCGTCATCGCCGAGGCCGCCATGGTCGGCGACGCGGTGAGCGAAGGGTCCGAGCCCGAACCGGAGCCCGTGCCGCCCTTGGCGAGTCCGAAGTCGAGCACCTTGACCTCGCCCGACGGCATGAGCTTCACGTTCCCGGGCTTGAGGTCGCGGTGCACCACTCCGCTCTCGTGCGCCCCTTCGAGCGCAGCGGCGATCTGGCGGCACGCGTCCACCGCGTCGTCCACCGGCAGTGCCCCTCGCGCGATGCGCTCGGCGAGTGTTTCGCCCTCGACGTACTCGAGCACGAGGAACCTGCGGCCACCCGACTCCTCGAGCCCGAAGATCCCGGCGATGTTCGGGTGCGTGAGCGAGGCGAGCAGCCGGGCCTCGCGCTCGAACCGCGCGAGGCGCTCCGGATCGTTCGCGAACGCCTCGGGCAACACTTTGATCGCGACCGGTCGGTCGAGCCGGGCGTCGCGCCCCAGGTAGACGATGCCCATGCCGCCGCGGCCGAGTTCGCGCTCGACGCGGTAGGTCCCGATCTGGGACGGAAGCGATGGGGTGTCGCTCACAGTCGGGTGGGCGTCTCAATGGGCATGTCGCGCACTCTAGCCGAGTCGGCTGGCGCGAGCGACGGGATCGCCTGCGGAGATCGCCCGCGGGATCGCCCGCGGAGATCGCCCACGGGATCGCCCGCGGGAACACCCTCGTGAGGCCGGGCCAGAAGCGGCCTAGGGCCGCGCCCTCGCTGTCGTCCGGCGCCGTCGTCCGTCGCTGTCGGCCGTATTGCCCGTCACCGCTCGGGTCGCTAGTCTGGCGTCATGTTCGAATCCCTCAAGTCGCTGTTCGCGAAGCATTCCCCGGTCGCGGGTTCCCCGGCCGGTGCTACCGCCGACCCGGACCGTTCGCTCAAGATCGCCGCGAGCGCATTGCTGCTCGAGATGGCGCACGCCGACGAGGAGTTCACCGGCGACGAACTGCAGCACATCGAGGCGCTCGTGAGCCGGCACTTCGCGCTTGACGCCGACACCACGCGCGAGATCCTCGCCGCGGCCGACCGCGAGCGTCGTGACGCGACGGATCTGCATCAGCTCACGTCGGTGATCAACCGCCACTACGACGAGGGCCAGCGCCTGCTGCTCTCGGAACTGCTGTGGCGTGTGGTGTACGCCGACGGCAAGCTCTCCGAGCACGAGGACTACCTCGCACAGAAGCTCGCAAGCCTACTGGACCTACGGCCGGGCTATCTGGCCGAGGCGAGGAAGCGCGCCCGGCAATAGGCCCCTTCGGCCTGCCTCTGTGCCTTCGCGCACCGCCCGAGGCTCGCTCATTCGCGGCGTGAGACACGCGACTTTTGCAGTTCTTTCACCCACCGCGCACACGCGACCTGATAGCTTGCGACACGACGATCCACCGCAAGCTCAGGAGGCCGACATGCCCAGTCGTTCCTTGTCATCGACCCGCAAGATCACCGCCACGAGCGCCACCCCGAAGCTGCGCAAGACCGCCGCTACCGGCACGAGCGCCAAGCGGAGCACCACGCCGCCGCCGTCGCATGAGGCGATCGCCATGCGCGCGCACGACCTTTACGTGCAGTCCGGCTTCCAAGGCGGACGCGAAGTGGAGTTCTGGCTCGAGGCCGAGCGAGAACTGAAGGGCCAAACTCAGGTGCGCTAGTGTCCTGTTCTAAGGACACCAGGCCCCCAGCATGCGTGTTGGAACACGTGAGGTAATGCCTTCACTCGGCGTCTGACCCGCCTCTCTCGGTCTGCGAGGGCCCGTAAGTCGTTGTCCCGTGCCATCGGACGGGGCATTTGTTCACGAAACGGCAGATTCTGCGCAGCCCCGCCGAAAGTACTGGCTTTCCGGAGCCAGATGCCCGATAACTCTCATGTCTTCGGTTGTGTGTGGATGAGCAGTCCGCGTTCAGATCCGCCAGAGACTCTGCTGGCGGCTTTTTTTGTGGGCCGCGAACTCCAGTACAACTGAAACACGGTCACACAGACCGGACGGAGCCGCGACGTGATTCAGCGGCAAGTACGGGTCTTCGGACCCGGATACAAGGAGCATTAAAGTGGCTAGTGGCACTGTGAAGTGGTTCAACGAGGCGAAGGGTTTCGGCTTCCTGACCCAGGCAGACGGTGGCGAGGATGTGTTCGTGCACTTCTCAGCCATCAGCGGCGACGGTTTCAAGACGCTCGCCGAGGGTGAAGGCGTCGAGTTCGACGTGACCCGTGGGCCGAAGGGCCTGCAGGCGGCGAACGTTCGCAAGGCCTGAAGCGCCCGAGGTACCACCTCACGCATACTGGGCGGCGTCCGCAAGGACGCCGCCCTCGGCGTATCCGGGGGTGAGCTGGCTGACTGACGGGCTCCTACCCCGCGCGACGACTCTGTAGGCACGACTCGCGCGCACGACGGGCCTCAAGTTCCTCCGGCCCTCCGACCGATACCGCCTGCAGCGGGCCGCCCCTCGCCGGTCTGAAGCAGGAGCGTTCATGTCCAGCGAACCCGATCCACTGCGGGCGCCCGAGATCACCGGCGCCGCGGTGCCGAGCCCGGAGTCGAAGACCGCTGACGTCGCGGTCTGGCTCGGGCACTTCTCGCGCACCCTTAAGACATGCCGGCTCTATGAGCCGAGCAACCCGACCACGATCAAGTTCCGGGAGGGCCTGGGCGACCGGTTCCTTGCGCTCATCGAAGCGCACGGCGCCGTCGCCCTGGAGTTCGCCACGAACGAGGTGCGCTCCGACGGGCAGGTCGTGCTGACGGCACGCTCGCGCGACGACAACTTCGCGATGCCGTTCTATCGCGATGGGATTCGCACGCTCACGTTCCAGCCTGGCGTCACCGCCGCGGAGCTGGACACGCTCATCGACGTCGTCCTGCTTGTGACCAGCCGCAAGTCGAACGGCGGCGAAGACCTGGTCACGCTCCTGTGGGACTCGGACCTGACCCACGTCGACATGAAGTACGTCTCGGCCGAGACGGACGCCGACCTCGGAGACGACGGCGAGAACACGACTCACGCCACCATCGAGCAGCCGGCCGACCCGGTGCCGTGGCCGGTCGGGGCCGTTGGCGCGCGAGCGGATGCCGGTTCCAGCGATGGCCCCGGCCAGGCGACGACGAGGACAGGAGTCCGGCTGGAGCTCGTGCCGAACGAGGGCGCGACGGCGTTGCGCAGCGAGGACTGGCTGGCGAGCGATCCCGTGCATGAGCTCGAGGCCTGCTACGACGAGATGGAGCCGACACGCGCCGAGGAAGCCGAGCGCTTCGCGCTGGAGCTGCAACAGGAACGCGCGCCGCAGCTCGTCAGTCGTATGCTCGCTCTGGTGCGCACGACATTCGCCTCCGAGTTGCGCGACGACGACCGCGCCGAGATCACCTCGCTGCTTCGGCGGTTGCTGCTCGAGGCCATCGGCGATGCGCGCTGGAGCGGCGCGAAAGAGATCGCCGAATGCCTGACCGAGTCCGCGATCGGGATGTGGGACCCCTCGCCGCTCCTGGCCGAACTCACGCAGCCGGACTCCTTCGTCACCGCGTCGGTCGTGCGGCATCTCGACACGGGCAGCGGCACCGAACTGAGCGAGTTCACCGCGTTCGTGCGCACACTTGGCGCGCCCGCGGCCCAGTGGCTCATGTGCATCGTGGCGCAGGCGGAACACCAGCGCACGCGCCGCACGCTGTTGCGCTCGATCACCGATCTATACGACGGCAGCACCGAGTGTCTCGCGCCCTGGCTCGCCGACGAGCGCTGGTACGTCGTGCGCAATGCGGTCATCGTCGTCGGATCCGCTGAGGGTGGCGCACCTGCGAGTCTCCTGCGCCCACTGGTCGGACACCCCGAGCCGCGCGTGCGCCAGGAAGTCGTGGCGGCACTTGCCCACGTGCCGCCCGATGCCGCGCGACCGCTACTGCTCGAACTCCTCGGCGACTCCGAGCCGGCAATCCGCAGCTCGGCGATGCATCAACTGGGGACCACGCGCAACGCCGAAGCCGCGGCCGCGCTGCTGCGCATCGTGCTCGAGCCGGGCTTCCGCAAGCGGCCCATCGAGGAGGTGCGCTCCGCCACCAACGCCCTTGGCGGCTGCGGTGGCGACGAGGCTCTGCCCGGCCTCGAGGCTCAGCTGCGTGCACCGCACTGGTTCGGCGGTGGCGATGACTCCTACTGCCAGGCGATCGCCCGTTGCCTCGCCCGCCTCGGCACGACGGCGTCACTGGCGATGCTGGAGCGGGGCGCGGCATCGAAGACCGGCGCCACGCGCGACGCATGCCGTCTTGTGCTGAAGGGAATGAACCGTGCCTGAACCCGGCGCCCCTCCGCCCACAGACGCCGCTGGCGAGGGCCAACGCGAGCGCCAGCTCGGCGCCGTGATCCTGTCGCGCCTGCACGCCGTGCTGCGCGGTGCGCGGTTGTATGCCTCGAGCAACCGCGCGCTGCGCGCACAGCAGCAGGAGCTGCTGGACTCGATCCTGGCACTCATGGAGGACGAGGTCTCGCTGCTCGCCATGGGCGAGTACTTCTATGTGAACGGTGTCCGGCTGCGCACCGAAGGCGCGCAGGTCGCCGTATTCCGCGCTCTGCTCGCGGAACTCGAGGCCCGCGAGCTGGGTGGCCTGCGCTTTGCCGCCGGCCTCACCATCGAGGAGCTGGACGCCTTCGTGCGTGTCTTCCACACCTTGAAGGGCCCATCGGGAGCCGCCCTGCTCAACGGCGAGCTGACGGCGGCAGGGGTCCGGCACGTGAGCCCGATCCGCGCCAAGGACGTGGTCGCGCCTCAGGAAGAGGATGCGCAGCGTGACGATGCGGATCACGAGCGACAGCACGCGCGCATGCTGCACCGCAAGGCGGTGCAGGGGGCCCGCGACGTGCTGCAGCGCACGGCACGCACCGGGCGGCCGGCCCTGCAGCAGGCGCGCCGCGTCGTGCAGCCGATCGTGGACCAACTGCTGCGCAATGCGGACTCACTCGTGGGCATGACTGCCCTCAAGCAGCACGATGAGTACACCTACGCGCACTGTGTCAACGTCAGCATCGTCTCGGTGCGTATCGGCCAGCAGTTGGGCCTGAAGCGCTCCGAACTCGCCAACCTCGGCGTGGCAGCACTGCTTCACGACACGGGCAAGATCGCCGTGCCCATCGAGGTGTTGAGTAAACCGGGCCAACTCGACGATCGCGAATGGCAGGCCATCCGTCGCCACCCGATCGAGGGCGTCCGCATCGTGAGCCGGCTGCCGGGTCTCTCAGAGCTGATGGTGGAGTCCATGCGCGTCGCGTTCGAGCATCACATGCACGTGGACCACTCCGGGTACCCGCCCGTGCGAGAGGGACGCCCTCTGGGTGCGTTCTCGCGCATCGTCGCGGTCGCGGACATCTTCGACGCGGTGACCTCACACCGCGCCTACCGCAAGCGGCCGATGACGGCGCACGAGGCGCTGCGAGTGCTGCTCGGCCGCGAGCGCGAGCATTTCGATCTTGCCGTGCTGGACGCGCTGGTGCGGACCGTCGGCCTGTACCCCGCGGGCACGGTATTCGTGACCGAATCGGGACGGATCATGCTGAGCGTCGCTCCGAATTCGGCCGATCCGCGGCGCCCCTTCTGCCGCGAATTGGTAGGCGAGGTCTTCGAGGAGACGGCCGAGATCGCCGCCCAGGCGATCGACACGCCGCTCCCGCCCGAGGAACGCGCGGTACACGTGATCGCACCCGAAGAGTTCTACGTCGACGTCGAGGGCCTGCTCGCGGCCTGATCGCACTGACCGGCTGATGTCGCGGCGGAACGGCACGGCTGTCCCCGGGCGGACGGCCCCGGGCTCGTGCCGGAAAAGCGTCAGGCCAGCAGCTCCGTTCGAAGTTGGAACTGAACGCCCGACCGCTCGCGATCACCGGATGTGGATACGCGGACCCTCACGTCGGCGATCGAGCTGTCGGAACCCACTCACGTCACCGGTAGATCCGCTTCACCTGGCTCCACGTGCGCGAACGCGTGGGGGTCCGCAGGC
>CAZADU010000403.1:0-1655 GCA_964483945.1 uncultured bacterium | reverse complement strand
CATGCTGACGCGGGGTGGTGCCAAGCTCATGGACTTCGGCCTCGCGCGTGCGACGGGTCTGGCGGGACCCACAGCCGGAAGCAGCCTGACGTTCTCGCCCACCGTGGCCGCGCCGCTCACCGCGGAAGGCACACTCGTGGGGACGTTCCAGTACATGGCACCCGAGCAACTCGAGGGCAAGGAAGCGGACACACGCAGCGACCTGTGGGCACTGGGCTGCGTGTTGTACGAGTGCGCGACCGGTACCCGGGCATTCGCGGGGGAGAGCCAGGCCAGCCTCATCGCCGCGATCATGACCGGCGAGCCGCGCCCGATCACGCAGTTGCGCCCTGTGGCGCCGAATGGCTTGGAGCGCGTGGTCCGGCAGTGCCTGCAGAAGGACCCCGAAGCGCGCCTGCAGTCGGCGCACGACCTCGCGTTCGCGCTGGACCTCGTGGCGGCGTCCGACCCCCACGCGGTCGCCGCAGCGGACGCGGGCGCCACCTCGGGTTCGCGCCCGCGCCGCGCTGCATTTGCGCTGCCCGTCGCAATTGCCGTGGCGCTCGCGGCGGCGGCGTTCGTCGCCGGCCGAATGACGACTCCGCGTTCCGCGGCGGGCTCCATTCGCGTCTCCACACTTTCGCAGGGCACTCGCGACATCGAGCCCTCGGCGTCGCGCGATGGCCGGCTGGTCGCATTCAGCGCGGTGCGCCAGAACGGTCAGGGTATCTGGCTCATGGACATGGTCACGCGCAGCGAGGTGAAGCTCACCAGCGACGCCGATCGCATTCCTCGCTTCACGGCGGACGGTGGCACCATCGTGTTCACTCGCACGGTCCTGGGCCGTCAGTCGCTGTGGCGCGTCCCCGTGATCGGCGGGGCACCTCGGCTACTGCTGGAGGGCGGCGCAGACGCCGACCCGTCGCCGGTCGAAGGCCGCATCACCTTCATCGGCCAGACCACCGACAGCGTCGGTGCGCGACCCGGATTGATGATCGCCAAATCGGATGGCACCGACGGGCGGGAGTTGTGGTCCCAGAGCGGCTCGGTGCTGAGCAGCCCGCGCTGGTCGCCCGACGGCAAGCGCATCTCGCTCATCATCAGCGCGAACCAGAACACGCCCAACAGCGTGGTGGTGGTGGACGCGGCCAGCGGCGCCACGCGCAACTACCCTGCCCCGACCGGCGCGGTGCTCTCGAATGCGACATGGGACGGCGGCGGGAACGCGCTGATCGTAGCCGAGGGCGTCGGCATCACGGCGATCCAGCGCGGTGCCCCGGGCCGGCTCCTGAGGCTGGACACGCGTTCGGGTTCTTACCGGCTGATGGGCTGGATCGCGAGATTCCCGACGCTGATCGACCTGCTGCCAGATGGTCGCCTCGTGCTTTCGAGCCTCATGGTTCGGCAGAACCTGCGCGAAGTCCCGACGGAGGCGCGCAACCTCATCGGTGGCCGCTGGCTGACGAGCGGTCTTGCAATCGATCGACAGCCCGTCTATTCGCCCGACGGCAGGAGCGTGATGTTCTCTTCCAACCGCGGCGGGACGCTGGACCTGTGGGAAGTCTCCGCCGAGACGGGCGAGATGCATCGTGTCACGGACGACCCCGACGATGACTGGGACCCCGAGTACGGCCCGGACGACCGGGCCATCTACTGGTGCTCCAGCCGAAGCGGGG
>CAZADU010000402.1:0-4296 GCA_964483945.1 uncultured bacterium | reverse complement strand
TGCCGCCACCCGGGGTGGGTGTGAACACGGTGATGGTCTTGGTCCCGCCCGCACCCTGGTCCGTGCTCGGGATCACCGCGGTGAGCTGCGTCGCGTTTACAAACGTGCTGGCGCGGGCGAACCCGTCCAGGCGCACGATTGAGCAGCTCGAGAAGCCCGAGCCGTTCACCGTGAGCGTGAACTGCGGGTCGCCCACCGAGCGCACGCTGGGCGAGATCGAGCTGGTGACGGGTACGGCCTTGCTCTGCGCGACCACGAAGTTGTTGGCACTCGAGCTCTGCGCGTTCGTCATCACGATCTGCACGTCGCTCGCGCTGATGCGCGTCTGCGACGTAGCGCCGGCTCCGGCGGTGGCATCGACGTTGCTGCCGCCGGCGGGCGCGGTCACGACCACGTTGTAGGTGCCGGACTCCAGATAGCCGAAGCTGTACTGGCCGAGCGCATTCGTGGTGGTGCTCGCCACCGTCGTCGCGCCCTGCTTGAGCGCCACGGCCACGCCGGCGAGTGCTGCGCGATCGGTGGCGGTGGCGGCGTTGCCGTCGCAGTCGTCGGCGACCGTGCCAAACACCTGGCCGTAGGTGAACGTGAGCTTGTTGACCCAGGTGCCGAACGCGGACGTGGTCTTGTTCCATTGCCCCGCGTACCACGCCACGGCCTGAGCGGGGTTGGTCTGCGCCGCGTCCATGTCCATGCCGGTGTAGTCCCCCCAGCGCGACTGGAGCGTGTGCGATGTGCCCGACTTGAGCAGCGCGCTGGCCTGAATGGTGGCGTCGCCGCGTCGCTTGCCGCTGGCGTAGGCGGACGGGAACTCGGTGGTGCTGGAGCGGCCGAAGCCCAAGAAGAGGGTGCCGACGGAGTCCACCGTGACGGCCGGGTAATAGTAGAACGTGCTCGCCGCGCCGAACGTCTCATCGGTGAGCACGACGCGGTCCGACAGCCGCATGCGGAACAGGCGGATCGCCGACACGTTCCCGCCGCCGATGTTTGCGGCCGTGTGCCACGTGGCGACGAGCGTGCCGTTGCGCGTGTAGAAGTCCGTCGGCCGGCAGTCGTTCGTGGCCACGAGGCCCGCACTACCTTGTTGCGGCGCGTCTGGCGGCGGGCTGTAGCTGCTCACCGTGACGAGGTTGCCGGCCGACAGCACGGGCGAGGCCGGCGGGCCAGTAATCGTTCGATAGGTGATACGTGAGCCGCCGCCCGTGCGCACGCACATGCAGTGAATCGTGTTGTCCCCGGCGGTCAGGTTGCGCGCCGGCTTGGTGACGAAGACGTCACTCGAGGTGCCGCCCGGCGGCGGCGGCAGCGTGGTGTCGAAGAAGTCCACGTACGTGAGCGGCGAGCCGGCGTAGGCCGCGGCGCGGTCGAGCACGCGGAACTTGGAATACTTGTAGAGGTTTCCAGCGAAGCTGAACTGCTGGCTGCTGAACACAATCTTGTCATCCGACACGCCGAGGCCCTGGTAGTCGCCCCAGTTGCTCGATGGCGTGGCACCGTCGAGCGTCATGTCGAACGCGTATTGCCACCACGCGCCGCGCGCGTCGGTGGTCTTGGAGATCGCCAGGTAGAACTTGGAGTAGTTCGTGGGGGAGGTGCCCTGCGTGAAGCACAGCGCGACGAAGCGGCCGCGCAGCGCGTCGTAGTAGCACTGCGCATCCGAGATCGCGCCCTCGGCGGGGGGTACGCCGAAGAACGTGGCGCCGTTCGTCTCGACACGGTTCGTGCCGTTCTTGTCGGTGACCGTCACGCTGATGTTGCCGGCCGAGAAGATGTTGAGCGGGCCGGCCGCCACGGTGGGCTCGCCGGGGATGAAGCCCTGCTGCGTGATGCCCTCAAACCCGTTCCCGAGCGTGGGCGCGAGCGGTGACAGCGTGCCCTTCGTGCCCGAGGCGGGAGGCGTGGTGTCGAGCGTGAACTGCGCGAACGACTCCACCGGCAGCACCGGCGGATTCGCCTTGAGCGCCTTGATCTGCTCCTCGTACTCCACCCACTTACGATTCGGACGCTTCTGGATCGGCAGGCTCTCGCCGCCCGGAGGTACCGGTACCAGATCGCGGAACTCGAACGAGCGCGGGACGACCGGCGTGCGCGACCTGTTCGCGGACGTGGCAATGGCGTCGCCGGGCGCGGCCTGCTGGGCGGGCGCCGGAGCCGGGAGGAGGAGTGCGAGCGTGAGGAGGAGCGAGGCGAGCGAAGCCGGCCGAGTCATGTAAGGAGGTTCCTAGGCTGGAGGAGCGCGGCTGGACTTGACAATTCCAGCAAAGGGTAGCGGGCACCCACGCCGCCACACAATAAAGGAGTTCATCGGACACGAGCTCGGCGGCCTTGAGTTCGCCCGTGAGGCCCGGCTGGCCCCAACTGGCCCCGTGCAGCCCGCGTCAGTGGTCCTGCGCCCGGCCAAAGGGACTTTCAGCGATTCAGTCCCCGAAGCAGATCCCCAGGTCGCGTGCGGTGGTCACCGTGTCGCTCGCCAGCGAGACGACCTTCATGCGCCCAATCGCTGCCTCGAGCGGCTGGTAGCGCACGTGCGGAGGCTCCAGCGAGACCATGACGCCCGAGTGCCCGGCCTCGAGCGCACGCACCGCGGCCGCGCCGAAGCGCAGTGCCACCAGGCGGTCGAAGCTCGTGGGTGAGCCGCCGCGCAGCAGGTGGCCCAGCACCGAGACGCGTGCCTCGCGTCCGACCAAGGCCTCCAGCTCGCGTGCGACCTTCTCGCCTACCCCGCCCAAACGCTCGTTCTGCCCGGGCTCGCGCGGCTCGAGCAACGTGACCTCGCCGCCTTTGGGCTTCGCGCCCTCGGCCACCACGATGAGCGTGTAGAGGCGGCCCTTCTTCTCGCGGCGACGGATGTGGTCGGCGACGTTGTCCATCTCGTAGGGGATCTCGGGGATCAGGATGGCGTCGGCGTTGCCGGCGATCCCGGCGTGCAGCGCGATCCAGCCGGCGTAGCGGCCCATCACCTCGACCACCATGAGCCGGTGATGCGAGGCCGCCGTGGTGTGCAGCCGGTCGAGGCACTCGGTCGCGAACGACACCGCGGTGTCGAACCCGAACGTCATGAGCGTGCGCTCGAGATCGTTGTCAATGGTCTTGGGAACGCCCACCACGCGCAGGCCGAGCCGGGACAGTTCATACGCGATGGCGAGCGAGCCGTCGCCGCCCACCGCCACGAGTGCGCCGATGCCGTGCTCGCCGAGCTTCGCCACCAGTTCCGCGCCGCGGTCCACCTCGAGCACCCCGCCACCGGGCTGGGGCACGGGGTAGCGCAACGGATTGCCGCGATTGGTCGTGCCGAGGATCGTTCCCCCGAGGTGCGCGATGCCCGAGACGCGTGCGCGCGTCAGCCGCACGAGCCCGTCGCCGTTGTACGAGGCGGGCTCGAGCAAGCCGCGGTAGCCGTCACGGATGCCCCAGCACTCCCAGCCGCGATTCTCGGCGGCGAGCACGGTGGCACGGATGACGGCGTTGAGCCCCGGTGCGTCGCCGCCGCCGGTGCTGATCGCGATGCTGCGGATGGGGTTCGGGTTCACGAGCCCGCATCCTAGCAGCCCTCGGGGAGCCCGCACCCGAAACGACGACGGCCACCCTCTTGCGAGAGTGGCCGCCGGGACAACAGACCGGACGTGGGGGATCCGGGCCGATCACCTATACAGGCTCTTCAGATTGCCCCAAGTGCTCTTCTTGGCCGGGGTGGGGCATTGGAGATCCACTTTGCCGTCGTGCCGGAACATGTAGCCCGGGATACCGATGTTGGGTGCCGTGTTCCACGTCGCGCCGCCGGTGAACAGGCCGGGGCAAGGCTCGCCGCCGCCACCGTTCAGCAGTGCGATGAGCGAACCGCCGGTCCAGTTGATGTCGCCCTCGATGCTGCCCACCTGGAACGACGTGAAGTTGTTCGTGGTGACGTTCAGTCCCGTGAACGAGCCGACGAGCAGTGGCGCGCCGCCATCGATGAACGTGGAAGGCACGTTCGCGTTTTCAGGATTGGGATCGAACGCCGCGTCTGGTGAGGCGTCCGCGTAGACGCTGATGGTGCCGCCGGAGTAGCCCGTGACGTAGGCTTGGTTCGCGCCGTTGGTGAACGTCGTCGTGCCCGTCGAGGTGAAGTCGCCGATGAAGAACGTGTACTCCGTCGCCGGCATCGTGGCGTTGAGGAACTCGAGCGGAGGCCCGAACAGGCTGATCGTGCCCACACAGCGCATGATCGATCCGACCGGCTGATTCGCGGGCGACAGCCCGGGAAGCGTCGGAGGGGGGAAGTAGAAGTAAGCCGGGTCCCAGTCCATCATCGGACCCGCG
>CAZADU010000401.1:0-2357 GCA_964483945.1 uncultured bacterium | reverse complement strand
GATCGTGCCCGCGAACGCCGTATGGTCGGACGTGTTGCCCGGCAGGATCTCCCACGCGATGGGCCAGCCGTGCGCATCGACCGCGACGCAGAGCATCACCTGCGGCTGGTCGGGGCGATGATCCTTGGAGTGCCCGCGCCGGCGCAGCGGGGTCTGCTCGGCACGCCAGATCATCGTGCTGGTGGTGTCGATGAACACCAGGTCCAGCTGCTGCGAGAACAACTCGCGGTCGCGCATGAACAACTCGTGCTCCAAGCGCGTGCGCACCGGCGCGAGAAACCTCCCGACCGTGCGGTACAGGTGTTGAAGCTCGAGCGCCGCGAAGCCGCGACACTCGATGGTGCGCAGCCACTGCGCGCCCTGCAAGTCACTGCCGGGCGCGCACAGCCGCTGCAGCGCGAGCGCGAAGCACGCCCGCTCGATGTCGAACGCGAAGTGGCGCCCCTCGCTCAGCGCGCCCAGGATCTCGGGCAGCCGCTGCGCCTCCCACAAGCGCTCGAACACCAGCGCGGGGCCCCACGCGCGCGCTTGGTGCGCTGCGATGCCGTCGCGGCGCACCCGCTGCACCACGCGCAGCTCCTCGCTGAACTTGGCGAGCGATTGCAGCAGCGCATCGAGCGCGCCGGTGGCGACGAGCTGGTCGCGACGGCCGAGTGTCGCGACCACGCGCTGGCGCACGCTGCCCTGCGTGCGGATCGATTCGACGATCTGGAGGTACTCGTGCTTTTGCGCGCCGGAGCCACTACGTTTTACGCGCACGAACATGCAGAAATACTGCGCGTCCGTCGATGAATATGCAACATCGAGCCGCCCGATGTCGCACGATTGTTGGCACTACATTTCCGGCGTCGGCGCCGCAGGATTCACGAATTCACTGGGGATTCCGCACACGCCGGGCCCACGGCGGATCTGCAACTGTCGAAAATGAGTCTGAGAATAGGTGTTCTGTCAACTTCGGCGGATTCGGGCCTTTGTCGCGACTACGCCCTCTGGCCTTTCTTGGATCTCCTATTGACGACGACCGAGGGAAGGCCGGCCCCCCTTGACCCCGTACGTCGCCTCGGCCCGGGAGGATGTGCTATGCTTCGATCAGGGGGCGGATCCAATGATTTTCGAGCGCATCACAGTGGACCCGGGGCAGATGGGGGGAGTTCCCTGCATTCGCCGGCTTCGGATTCCGGTCGCCACCGTCGTCAGCATGGTTGCGGACGGCATGACCGAGCGCGAGATTCTCGACAGCTACCCGGACCTGGAGGTCGAAGACATCCGTGAGGCGCTGCGTTACGCCGCCGAGGCCGTGCGCGAGCGAGAGCTTCCACTACGCCGCACGGCATGAGGTTCCTGGTCGATAACGCGCTCTCGCCACTACTCGCCGACTTCCTCACGCTCGCCGGTCACGACGCCGTTCACGTCCGAGCCCTGCGCCTCGCCGGCGCGTCGGACCTTGACGTATTCGAGCACGCCGCCCGCGAGGATCGTGTGATCGGGCGAGGCAACGTCGCCGAGGCCAAGGGTGGCGTGGACGCGCTCCCGAGGGTGCGCACCGACTCTCAACCGCGCACGAGGATCGCGCCCGTGATGCCTTCGTCACGCATGCGCGCGACACGGCGCGAGAACGGCGGAGCCCCGATCACCTCGCGATGACCGGGGCTCCGGGTGAACACGCCGCCCCCTTGGGTCCGGCGACGAGAAAGCTCCCCTTCGTTGACGCGTATCGAACCCTCTGCCGGGTTCCGCCGCCCGAACTGAGGCGAACTTTCGAGGTGGGGCGTGAGCTCGTGGCGGCGTAGCCGGGTACGGGACGGCGCCGCGCGACACCGTGATTCCGCCAAGCTCACGACTGCCGCCGTCGAGTCAGACGATGGACCTCTTGAATGCCATCTCAGCCACGGGGCGCCACAGGAACCGAAAGCTACCGAAAGGTGCAGGAATTACCATCACTCGATGCGATTGCTTTCGGCTGCTGTCAAGGCCGTTCCGGCACGTGTTCCCACATAGAACCCGCATACCGAAGGTATCCAACTTCACCGCCGATGCCTTCGCGCCGTGTGACATGGAGCACGTCGCGGCGACGGGGCGCAGTTGCGAAGCCCGAGCGTTTCGACACGCTTGCGAATCGTGGCGCCGTCGATCCGTGCGGTCCTCCTCTCGCGGACGCGGAGGACATCGCACGGCGCCGCCCGACTCGCTAGACGGGGGACGGCGAGCTCTTACGATTCATGCGCTGCTGTATATCGGGGGTCAAGCCCTTTCCTAGTTGGAAATCTCCGCGGCTCGTGGGTTGATCAGGCGGCCTCGTCCACGGACTCGTCTCCCTTCCCGTCAAGCTTCAGGTCCCGCTGGAAGGCGGCGCGGAC